>JBEAPS010000078.1:0-2556 GCA_041164285.1 Pseudomonadota bacterium | reverse complement strand
ATACGCCCCAGTGGCTCATGCGTCAGGCGGGTCGCTATTTACCAGAATACAAAGCCATTCGCTCCCAACACAACACACTCACGATGTTCAAAACACCAAGCATTGCATCGGAAATTACGCTTCAACCGCTCCGTCGTTTTCCTCATCTTGATGCAGCTATCGTGTACGCCGACATACTTCTCATTCCAGACGCACTCGGTCTGGGGTTGCAGTTTGTGCAAGGTGAAGGGCCTGTCTTCAGCCGACCAATTAGAAGTGAGAGCGATGTTCAGTGGCTTGAAGAACAAGCTGCTAACACTGATAAAATCTTCAACGAACTGAGCTATCTCAATGAAACTCTACAAATGGTCAAAGCGCAGCTCGCACCTGAGGTCACACTCATTGGCTTTGCGGGTGCACCATGGACAGTTGCGAGTTATATGATTGAGGGCCAAAGCGCACACGGTGAGTTTTTTCACTCAAAGCTTTTCATGCTCCAACACCCAAGTCTTTTTGAACGCGTCATGAAAGTATTGACACAACTCACCATCAGCTACCTAGAACGACAAGTTCAAGCTGGTGCTGAAATTCTGCAATTGTTTGAATCATGGGGCGGCGCCCTCACTCCAGAGCAGTATGCCCGCTTTTGCGCACCCTACAGTAAGGAAATCATTGCTGCACTCAAACCGAAAGTTCCTATGATTCATTTTGTCGGTGAAAGTGCAGGCATTTTGGATGAAGTACTGAGCACCGGAAGCAATGTTCTCGGAGTCGATTGGCGCCAGTCGTTATCAGCTGTGGGTGAGCGCAGCAAAGGCAAAGTTCAGGCGCTACAGGGGAACCTTGACCCTCTCATTCTGCACGCAAGTCAGAAGGAGCTTCAGCACGCACTCGAGTCCATTTTGAGAGCTGGAACAAGCCTTCCGGACCTTGGTTATATTTTCAATCTCGGACATGGAATCCGCCAAACAACACCGGTAGAAAACGTAAAGTTTGTTACAGAATTTGTGCGCAAATTTAAATCCTGAAGTTGAACTGAACACAGACCACTCGCTCGCTGACTGGAGACAACATGAAGCTCATATCACCGCTGATCGCTGCCCTCTCGCTCATGTGCTCAACGGCTATTGCCGCACAAGGTGAACTCATCATCAACTCAATGCATTCCGACCCAACGTCTAAAAAAGCTTTTGAAGCCATTATGGAAATTTTCAAAAAAGAACAGGCGGGCCTCAAGGTCACGGTCAATACCATTGACCATGAATCGTATAAAGTTCAGATCCGTACTTGGCTGCCCAATAATCCTCCCGATGTGGCAACATGGTTTGCAGGAAATCGAGCAAAGTTTTTTGTCGAGAAAAAGCTCATAGAACCTATCGACGACGTCTTTAGCCAAGCAAAAGGACAATTTTCGGAAGGCGCGCTGTCGGCCATTAGCTTCGATGGCAAAAAATACTTAATGCCCACCAACTATTACCACTGGGGTTTCTACTACCGTAAAGATTTGTTCGCAAAAGCAGGAATCAAACAACCACCCAACACTTGGGCAGAATTGATTGAGACGAGCAAGGCACTCAAGAAAGCAAACATCAGCCCTGTTGCCATTGGGACAAAACAAGCATGGCCAGCTGCTGCATGGTTCGACTTCATCAACATGGGAGTCAATGGCTACGACTTCCACATGAAACTTTTGTCGGGCAAGGAAAGTTACACGTCGGACAAGGTAAAGAACGCCATGAAGGTTTGGGGACAGCTCGTTGAAACCTCAGCCTTCCCCGACACGGCATCTGCTATGACGTGGCAAGAGGCATCGGCTTTGCTGTGGCAGGGCAAAGCAGCAATGTACCTCATGGGCAACTTCATTGCTTCTGAGATTCCGGCGAACGTGAAAAACGAAATTGGCTTTTTTCCATTCCCAACTATTGATGCAAAAGTTCCTGTCGCACAGGTTGCTCCTACCGACGTGTTCTTTATACCCTCGAAGGCAAAGAATAAGGCAAATGCAAAACTGTTTATGGCATTCCTTGCGCGAGCAGACATTCAACAACAATACAATCAAGTCACAGGCCTTCTCCCCGTCAACACTCAAGCTAAGATTGATGAGAAGAATTCATTCCTCAAGGCAGGACAAAAAATCCTCGGTTCAGCGACAGGAATCTCGCAGTTTTTTGATCGCGATGCAGAGCCTGAGGTTGCAAAAGTTGGGATGGATGGGTTTGTTGAATTCATGCGCCATCCTGAAAGGCTCGACAAAGTGCTGAGCAAAATTGAAAAGACTCGCAAACGCGTTCACCGCTGAGCTTTCGGGCTGGGAGAACTCATGAGCAGCAATTCATCTTTCATGCAAAGGCGAGACCACATAACAGCGTGGTGGTTTCTTGCCCCATCCCTTATTTTATATGGACTCTATGTCATTTTTCCCATCTTTTTTTCATTTTATTTGAGCATCACAGAGTGGGACGGTGTGAGCTCTTCTGTTCTCCCACTCTGTCTCGATTCTGATTTGAGCTGTTTTCAGAATTTCATAGATCTCTTTGATGACGATGTGTTCTGGATTGCGCTCAAAAACAATCTCAT
>JBEAPS010000077.1:0-2981 GCA_041164285.1 Pseudomonadota bacterium | reverse complement strand
CAAAATTAAAGAACGATTCTTTCCGATCTTCATTTGACCGAACCTCTGAGTCAGCGCAGCAATCGAATTGGGCTTGCCAAAACAGCCTGCGAAGGCCGTGGCGGGTTCGTATCCAATCCACCATTCAAAGCCACTGCAACCAACTCAGTGACGCCTGTGGGCTGCATTTGCGATGCGTCATAGTACGCAGCGGTCATGTTGTAGGTCGAATGTCTTGCGACTTTCTGAACCTGTTCAAGGTGACGTTCCCAGATTCTCGCCTAACCAATTTTGACGCGATGAATTATCCAGCTTTTTGAGTGCTGCTGACGGCTTCTGACCAAGGCAGCCAGAGTTCAGGATTCTGCCTGACCGCTTTTCGGTTGAGCAGAAGAGTTTCCAGATACAGTTGTGGGCTCAGGTTATTGAGCTGCGCAGTGTAGAGAAGACTTGTGAGAACGTCTCCAACCAGTGCGCCGTTTTCGGTCTGGAAAGAAAGTGAGTTTTTGCGGTGTCGAATCGGAACCTTCAGGCTTTGTTCAGCCAGATTGTTATGAAGCGGAGCATCCGGAACCCGAAGAAACTGAGTCAGGCCCTCCCAATGATTGATGAGGTATTTCCATGCGGAGGCAATGTATGAGTTTGGTTCAACCTGTTTCAGCCGACGCAACGCTTCGGTGTGAAGCTCTTCCATCAGTGGTGCTGAGTGCTTCTGGTGATATGCCAGCCGCTCTTGACCGGCGATCTGCTTCGCATTCAACCAAGCCTCGCGTCGAAAAACTTCGCGCATACGCAACAAGACAAACTTTGCATCAGCGGGATACGTTCTGCGAAGCTCATAAAAATTACGCCGCATGTGAACAAGACACAGTGCCGTTGTGGTTTTGTTATGAACATCGTGCGCATGATTTGAAGCCAAAGCATCACTCATGGAAATAATTTTATCTTCTTCATCCCGCAATCGGAGAAGATTCTTCCATTGCTCCCCAGCATGTGAGTTTGTTGTAAAAAAGAGCGCCACCTCCTGCTTATCTGCTGTCAATGCACGAATTAGAGTTGTGTTGATTCCGATTTTATCCGGATTTTTGGATCTCAACATACGCTGTCGCTTGAGTTCCGAACGCAAACGAATGATGCGGTTTGGGCTATCATCCCGATACGCAACTTTTGCATTAGCAGCGCAAACTTTTAAAGTTCTGAAGATGGGGAAAACAACCGCTGCCGCCCATTCAAACAGTCGGAATTGGACACTGTCGCTCACGAACACACCCGCACTTGCGGTGAGTTGCTCAATCCGCAGTGAAGGCATACCCAATCTGTACCGAAGGTCAGCAAAGGAGGCGATGGCCGAGATATGCACACCCTCATGTGCATGTTCGAACATCTCGGGCAGCGGAGCTGCTTCTGTGTGCGCGCAATCACGGCAACGCAGGACTTCCTGCTCAACAACGATGACGTATACACTGCGAGCCGCAACAACGAGCGTCTTTGTTCTTGGAGTATCATGATACAAACGCGATCTGCGGCACACGGTGCACAGATCGCCGGATTGCAGCCCATGAACACAGACCGTTTGCTTCTCAGTTTCAGCATGTACCATCAATCGTGATCGGCGCTTTCTGCGTGGAAAGGGAATGACTA
The DNA here is from genome assembly GCA_041164285.1 of Pseudomonadota bacterium. GTDB lineage: Bacteria > Bdellovibrionota_B > Oligoflexia > Silvanigrellales > Silvanigrellaceae > RFOM01. The sequence goes on along the minus strand of JBEAPS010000077.1, from coordinate 1,361 downwards.
CCGGGTTTGGTTGTATCGGCTGGGGTTCACTGCCAGCTTCATTCTGTTCTAGATCAATCTCCTGAAAGTCTTCGCCAAACAGGGTTTCAGTTTTTTCAGTGACAGGAAATGCCAGAGATTTAAGCTTGTCGAGGGCGATATTCTTTTCACGAAGAATTTCGTTTGTGGTCTCAACCAGATTCAGGCCAGAAAGAATGACTTCCTTGAGCTCGTCGGGACAGACTGAAGATTTGATCCACGAGGCAGCCTTGCCAATCAGCTCTTTATCGTATAGCTTCTGTTTAAGGTGCAGCTGCATCTAAACCCTTTTTTGGTTGCGTAGTAACTTCCAAATAAGGGTTTTTTCATTTTTCGTCAAGGTAACACGATCGGTTTCCACTGTTTTTGAAAACGTGCTCCGCGCGGATCTCCTCCCCAAAGTAACACCAGTAATTCTCTCGCATGCAACACAGAAATCTTATCTTCATTTTCTGGCCAATAGCGAAATTTTCCCTTCGAAAGTCGCTTGCAACAGAGCCACATGCCAGTGCCATCGAAGAATATAAGTTTTATGCTGTGTGACTTTCGATTTCGAAAAACAACCACGGCTCCCGATTGAGGATCCAGCTGTAATTCTGATCGGCAGAATCCACACAACCGTTCGAGACCTGATCTAAAATCAACGTGTCCGTGTACGACGAACACGGGTGTTGCCGACGAGAAACTGAGCATTTCTAATCGCTCCGCCTTGAAGAAGTTCAGACAAGAAAGAGACGGCTCCCATATGATTTGGGTCGACTCGAATCTTGAATCCAGAGGGATGCTCTATTTCAATCGGGAACTGAGACTGACTTGGCAGCGGTACTGTGACAATTTTCGAAATCGAAAGCGGTGAGGATGATGTCCTCTCGGATTGTCCGGTTATTCTCTGTTTTAGCTGATAGTAATCAACGTTCGCCGCCTTAGCGACCATCGATACGGGCAACACTGATGTTGCTTCACCCAAAAATTGCCACAGCTCATCGGGAATCTTTTCCCTCCCCTTACGAACCTGCCGCCACTGCTTAAAACGCTCGCTGATGTCACCGAGTGAAATCGAACTCATAGAATCCTCCACGATAGAATCAATGAAGATCAACTAACACCGCTCATTGATTCGATGAGTGCCTTCTATTTATGGAGTCTATGATTGAATAGGCGAGAATCTAGGAACGTCACTGAGAAGCTGTGCCCAGGAGATGCGTTTTCGTTTGCGCGATTTTTGCTTTTTTCCCGAAGAATCTGCCACTGGTGGAACTGAATCGGGTGCCTCGACATTTTGTTCGACATCAATCAGTGGAGTCGGTTTGTCCGGTAGATACCTCCTGTGCGGTGAGCGGCTT
>JBEAPS010000076.1:0-4217 GCA_041164285.1 Pseudomonadota bacterium | reverse complement strand
ACTGGGTGCCTCCGGTATGGCCTCCAATATGGATATTGCAGGAACCATGGTCATCGCGGCACTCGTTTATTCGCTGGGTGTAAAGGGTTTCTTTATTGAAATTCGCGGCGGCATTGTTCTTATTATGGCATTTTTCATGATTTTTATGGGCAAGTGGACTCGCCGCGCACAGGTCATGACTCTCGCAGAGTGGATGAAGTTGCGCTTTGGTGAGGGGCGCGAAGGGCGCACGGCTCGCCTCATCAGTGCCATCATGAACTTGGTCGTCTCCATTTGGATCATTAGCTACTTTGCTGTGGGCGGAGGAAAGTTCTTTGGTGAGCTCATGGGCATTGACGATCGCGTTGCATCGGTTGCGCTCATTCTACTCACTATGGTGTACACAGCTGCCAGTGGATTTTATGGCGTTGTGTGGACTGACGTCGTGCAGGGTGGCTTGGTCTTGGTGGCCGTTTTGTACGTCATTTACATGGCCATGTCGCAGGTTCAGCTTCCGGCCGAATTCACCGTGTCAGTGCCCGATGGTCACGGCAGTTTTGAAGCTGTGCGAACAACACTCAACGATTGGTCTGCAGTGTTACCGCCATTCGAAATTGCTCTTCCGGGAGATTATTCTCGCTATAATTTGTTTGGAATCACTATTTTCTTTTATTTGGTGAAAACCTGCATTGAAGGATTTGCCGGAGCAGGTGGTTATACGAGCCAACGCTACTGCGCTGCGCGGAGCGATCGTGAAGCAGGACTTCTTTCACTTTTCTGGATTTTGTTGCTCTCATTCCGTTGGCCACTCGTGATGGGTCTTGCACTTTTGGGAATCCACTATGGAATGACAACCGGCAAGGTGATTGACCCAGAACTTGTGCTTCCAACCGTGATTGCAAACTACATGCCATCGGGCATGAAGGGGCTCGTTATTGCATGTTTCATGGCTGCGGCCATGTCGACTTTCACCGCCGTGATCAATGCCGGTGCTGCCTATTGGGTGAAAGATATCTATCAGGGCATGATCAATCCCAACGCCTCATCGCGAGCGCTCCTCTGGCATTCGCGCCTGTCAACAGTTGCTATAGTTGCGTTGGGCTTGGCCTTCAGTTTCGACAGCGTGAACATCAACGATATTTGGGGGTGGATCACGATGGCCTTTGGGACTGGCTTATTCGTCCCGCTCCTGTTGCGCTGGTATTGGTGGCGTTACAATGGCTACGGATTCGCGACCGGCACTGTGTTTGGCATGTTGGCTGCTGTCATCTTGCGTTTTGCAAAAATCGATGTCCCAGAATACATGAGTTTTCTTTTACCCAGCGCGATTTCGTTGTTTGGGGCCCTGTTGGGTACATATCTCACGCCGCCGACACCTCGGGAAACTCTGGTCAACTTTGTTCGCGTTACCCGACCCTTTGGCTTTTGGGGAGATATTCATAAGAGTTTATCGCTGGCGGAACAGCAAGACATCCGCACAGAAACCCGCCGCGACCTTGCGGCCATCCTCTTTGCCGTGCCTTGGCAGCTGGTGCTGTTCATTGCTGGTATGATGCTCGTACTAAAACGCTGGGATAGTTTATTTGGTCTGGTGCTGCTTTTTGCACTGCTGTCATTTGGCCTGTATTGGTTCTGGTTCCGCCATCTGGCAAGCTCAACTGAGGTTGAAGGTGTCAAGGCAGACTCGGGTTTGGAGCCCGCCTCTGAGCGCGGGAGCTAGATTCCCGCCTCGTCTGACACACTCGTCAGAAAGGGCAAATGCAATGCTTGCGAACGTGAAGGCTTCTTTGATCGTACTGGTCAGCACATCGTCTGCTTGCACGCCACTTCAACGTCTTTTGAATCGTGAGCCGGCATCAACTCAAACGACGCAGCAGACTGAACCATCTTCTCCTTTGGAGCCCGTCAAACAGCCCCGTCCGCTCGTGAGCAACGCATTTGCCTACGCCCGCTACGCGGCTTTGAATTTAAAGACACACAGTTCAAAAGAGTTGACGGCGGCGCAGGTTGAGGATGCGTTTCTTCACAGCGCTGAACAGTCCCGTGTTCCCTTTGCAACGGTGGTTGAGTTGCTTGCATTGGAAACGCCTGCATCAATTTCGCCTGAAAAAAGTACTTCAACCAAACGCACCGAAGAATTTCAATTTCAACACCAGAACTGCACTGCGCGAGGCTTTTCTGCTGTGGAGTGTTGTCAGGCCATGGCTTGGCCCTTGGCAGTTTTGCCGAGGGTGAGTTCACTTTCTGAAGTATCGCGCAAAGAGCTTCTCACTCTGGCATCTGATTCCAACAGAACCAAACGTGAGCAGTTCGCTGGTCTTGCTCGTCCTCAACGAGGTGGTGCGTTGGAAGCGAGCCTGTCGATGGCAGGTTTGGAAGAGTCTTCAGAGGACGATGGCACGCAATTTGAAACAAACTCTGAACCTCTGTCCTACAGGCTCTTGGGTCTCAAAGCATGGTTGGGGGTGTGTCATGCGACACTCAGTTTTGCTCCGTCAACATTGAGTGATTTTTACCAAACACTGGCACCAGACTTCACTGACTCTTCTCGATGGCAGCGAGTGCTTCACGCAAAAAGCCGAGCGAAGCGGTTGCCGCGGCGGGTCTATATGCGCCGAGACGGTGCTCTCTCCGTGGCCGAGACGTTGGCTCAAGATTGCTCTGTGAGTGAAACCGAGGTGATAGCGCGTCGCCCCGACGGTGCATTGAACTATTGGGTTTACGATGCGAATGGTCGGCTCACTCCTGAAAGCCATTTTCCGGCACCGACACGGGGTGGACAGTACGTGACAGCTCTCAAACTCGCTCCCGACAGTTGCATGGGCTGCCACTACGATTTCGTCTCGCGGCATTTTGACCAGCTCAAAGTGTCAGCGGATCACCTACGCCTTCCAAAAACAGCCGAGCTTCCGGTACGATGCGCTACGCCTAATGAAACTATAGCTGAAGATAATTGATTTCGGCCAAGCGGCCGAAAAAGCGGACGAAAATTCTCTCGACAAAATAAGAATTGCAGTTTAACCCCACTGAATCATTTTTGAGGTGATTCAGTGTCATTTGTACCTAAGTCTTTGTTAGCGCTGCTCTTTGTTGCTTTGCTTGGCTGTGGCAGAGTCGAAAGCATGAATGTGCAACTTTCCGAAGCTTCTCAGGTGTATTCAAAAGAAACAAAAAAGTCGGCATGCATCAGTTTTCAAGGCAATGGTGTGTATTTTGCGTCTCATGTGGGAGCTCTGATTTCCTTACTTGAAAATAATTATGTGCCTCAGTTCGCTACCGGTGGTTCAAGCGGCGCAATATTGGCAAGTGTAGCGCGTGCATTGGTAGAGAACCCCTCACTCACGGGCCCCGACGGAACCTTTGAGCCCCGACATGCGGCGGTCTTGTTGGCTTCGAGTGCCCCAGTGATTGAGTCTGTGTTGTTCCTGCCACGGTTCACGAGGCCGCTTGACTTGATGGACTCGCTCGATGTGTTTCTCTCCGGCTCTGCTTTGGGTGTTTTGAGAGCTGACCCGAGCGATGCGCTTGTCCATGCTGAATCTATCATTGGACAGGCCACTCTTGTGATCGACTTCTTTCGGACCGTCGACTTCTCGAAAGTAGTCATGGAGAGAGAGCTCTCTTTGCGTGAATCTAAAATTTCTGGGCTTTGGAAAGATTTTGCTCTCGCAATTTTGGTGTCGCCTGAAGAATTTGCAAATGCCGTATTTACACCCCGCGATCTCCTTGTAGAACAAAACGCCGAAAAGCTCATTGCTGTGCAGGACCGCTTTTTCAAGTTATTTAAAAGCAAGCAAGACAACTCAATTGACAACTACAAAACCCGTCAAGCTACGTGGAACGACCTGCTCTTGGGCAACTACAAATTGTTTCGTCTTGATTCTGAAGAGCGTAGAAAAAAGCTTCTCGCAAAGCTGCTCGATGCAATCAAAAACGTGGAGAGCTTCGACTCATTGGCTGCTACACTGTCTGGCAATTTTCTTCTTGCTGACCCTGATCGTGTTTATCGTGCTTTTGAGGGGTTCGATTCAAGAACCAACCGTCCGATTGATATACCCTCCAACGTTGTGATTCACTCGACCGCGCGCCGCGCAGTGCGGCAGGCAGGTGAGTGGCGCGAGGTGGCTGGACTGTCGAGTTTGCATCAAGTGTACATGACAAACTCCCAATTAGCAGGCAGGGCGGCTCAAAGCCTGCTCACTGAGGGGCACAATCCTCTTCAGCCCTTAAATCCATCG
>JBEAPS010000075.1:0-14051 GCA_041164285.1 Pseudomonadota bacterium | reverse complement strand
CAGTGCCACAAGTAAGTCAACGTCTTGTGATGTTAAATTGCGTCCAATGAACTGCGAAACTTTCTTACCTGCACTTGATTTTGAGAACTTATTTAGGCTTTCCTTTGACTCGGGAAGAATTGCATAGAGTTCATCCGAAAACTTGTGCGCAGGCTCTTCATCGGAGACATTTCTCCGAAGTTCCGGATTGAGTGAGCTTGGCCCGAAATGTCCAACGCACCCCGTGACAAGGAATGCCCCGAGAGCAAAGTAAGTTCTGAAAGATTTTATTGCTGCGTGTTTGAGCACATGCAGTCTCGCGTAACATCAGGCCTTGGCAGCACCCGCTTTGGTTAATACCGAATCGACAAAGCTCTCAACTTTCCCTACGAAGGGCTTGTGGAACAATGCGACATTTCTTTTTGTCTCAATGAACTGAACGTCAGTGCCAGAGGTTTGAAGAGTCAGTTTAAACTCGCTCTTCCCGCCTTTATCGATTTTCACCAGCATCGTATCTTGCTCCCAGCTGATGTCCGCAAATGAAGGAACGCCCGCGGCTTGAAGCTCTTTTTGGAGAACGTCTTTTGCATCTGATGTATTGGTATTCTTGAAAGTCCAGCTCATAGTCATGGTAATGTTTCCTTTGTTAGACTTTGACTTTAACAGTTCGGAGGGCGGGTGGCAAAACTCAAAATCCGAGGTCTCTGAGTTTTTCGAGAAGCTCGAGAATTTCGGGTGAAGTTTCATTCTCAGTTGGTGCTTTCACTACCAGGCGTGCGTATAGGTCTCCTCTGTCATCCGAACCGCTTTTTTGAAATCCTAATCCTTTGAGTCTAATTTTCATACCACTGCGCATTCCGGTTTTGAGCGTGGTTTTTTTGATACCCTGAGGTGTGTGCACTTGAATTTGGCCACCCAATGCAAGTGTCGTGTACGGTATCGTTACATCACACTCTACGTCCGAGCCCGACCGAGTAAATTCCGGATGCTCGCTGATTTTAATCTTCAGATAAAGATCGCCACGCTGCCCACTCGGTTTTGTTGATCCTTGACCACGGAGCCTGAGGCGTTTTCCTTCTTCAATTCCAGCAGGTATTTTTATGCGGGCGTCGACCTTTTCCCCACTGCCGAGCGTCGTAATGATGCGTCTTTCACCACCGTTGTAGACGTCCATGAAGCCAACGATGAGCTCTTGCTCAACATCGAACTGATTTTCATCTGCGAATGGGGTATCGAAGCCGGGGGGTGATCGGTATTGTCCCGTTCCTCCGCGTGCCTGCCGCGCACCTCGGAACGAACTCCCTCGGGCGCCAGCGGACGCGCCTGCCATACCACCAAACATCGACTCTACGTCAATGTTACCAAAACCCATCTCTTTGAAAATACTGCTAAAATCAGCCCCACGAAAGACATCTTCTCTGTACCCTCCTTGCTGGAAGGCGCTTTCACCAAACATATCGTACTGACGCTTTTTGTCTGAGTCGGAAAGAACAGCGTAAGCTTCCGAAATCTGCTTAAACTTTTCTTCGGCCTGCTTGTTCCCTTGGTTTCTATCAGGATGATACTTCATTGCGAGCTTTCGATAAGCCCTCTTGATTTCTTCTTCGCTCGCCCCTTTTTTCACTCCAAGAAGCTCGTAGTAATCCATTGACACACTCCCGCTCATTGAGGAACTCTCACGGGAGGAATTTAATCAGCTTTGGCTGAATGGCAATCGTCGCCCCAGAAGAGTCCTCGGTCAGCTCTTCTTCATGAGGCCTTCAATATATGCAAACTCATGTTCTGGGACAGTCTCGAGAAGTTCGTCATCCTCAAAGCCAAAAAACTCGAACCAGTTGATACCGATGAGCTCAGGAACTTCGCTTGAGTGTTCCTCTCCGTCGTCGGTCTCATAATACTCAAGTGCCTTGGTAATGATTCCCGTCCCTTTCATTTCAAAGTAATGATAACCGTCACCATTTGTGAACTGGCCGTCACGTGAATCGCCGGTCCAGTACTCGCGGCAATGCCAAACTTCATCGGCTTTGCGCTTAGGTTTCCCCTGTTGAGCGGCATTTGCTGGCTCATGAGTGAGCTGTTGCGCCGAGGTTAAAAAGATTTTTTTGTTTACAGGGAGCATATGGTTGTTACCTTTCTTACTCAAAATTTCCCAAGAGAACTTGTTCGATCGTTAGATTGGGCTTGGGCAGTGCTTTGAGCCTCTGCTCGAGCATTGTGAGGCGCAGAATCAATTCGCCGAGCTCCTTTTCTCTGTCTGGAGCGCTGACTCGATGCGCACCGGTTTGTTGGCTAAGGAGTTTTTGTCCATGCCGTTTGACATCAGTCAATATGGGCAAAAACGAACGGGCATGGTTTGGGCACAAAGGAGGACTGAGTGCCGATTCCACGTCAATAAGGACTTCTTTTGCAATTTTGCTATACCGCTTGAGCCTCCCGCCTCGACCATTGCGGTAGAACCGGAGGAGCGGCATGCGATGCAAGCTTCGCTTCTTGCGCAAAGTGTCGCCAAACCCAGTGCGAATTGCCCAACGCGTGACGAGGGCTAAACAAGTCGTTAGTGTGCACCCTGTGATCAGCCACGCTAAACCCGCCGATGTTACAACTACCATGCGCAAGACCTCCTGTCTGCGCCATTCATTTCGGACTGGGGCTTTCAAACCTGAATCGAATGAGTCGGAAATCCAACGGTCGGGTTATGAGATTCTGTTGAGGTCAAAGGGATAATTTTCTGCCTCTGTGAGGACTTGAGCAATTTGGCGTACCTCAGAGTCACGGTTAGCCTTGATATTGTAAACATTCTGATTGATGCGAGCTTTTGCATTTCTCACAACTAGCTGCGCGAGTGAGAGCTCAGTTGCGTTCTTCTCGGGTCCACCCATTTTTTCGAGCATTGAGTTCGCCCTGCTAACGACAGCTGCAATCATAAAAGTATCAATTGCGATGTCCGCGAGTCTGCAGAGCTGTATTTGCTCATCAACAAGTTTCTGACCGTGATGTCGAATGAGTCTGCTGGCAGTGTTGGACAATGATTTCACAGCATCCGAAAGCCGAGAAACTTCTTTTTCTAATGCAGGATGAAATCCTTCTAGTTTTTCACTCACAACACTTTGCTTGACTTGTTGAAGCGCGAACTCAGAGATGACTCCGATTTTACCAATCGCCTCATTCAAAGAATCAAGACTTCGGATATTTTGCAGGCTCTGCAATTCCTTGCCAATTTTTTTGAATTCGCCCGCAGGTTCTTTCAGTCCGGTGAGTGCCAGAAACATGCGGAGAATTTCGTTTGTTCCTTCAAAAATAATTCCGATTCTTCCATCGCGCAGGCGACGTTCAAGACCATAGTCTTTCATGTAGCCATTTCCACCATGAATTTGCATTCCCAAGTTCAAGACCCGCCACGCAGCTTCAGTAGCATAAACTTTGCAAATTGCAGCCTCGATTGAATAGTCGATATCTCCTGCATCTACGAGTGCTGTTGTAAAATAAGTCATTGATTCCACTGCATAGGCGTGCATTGTCATTTCAGTGATCATGTCTTGAATAATCGCAAATTCTGAAATGGAGTGCTGAAATGCTTTACGATTTTTCGCGTACACAACAGATTGATTGAGTACTGATTTGATTGTTCCCAGTGCACCGCCGGCAAGTCCAAGACGGCCTTGATTCAGAATTCCCATTGCAATCTTGAATCCATCACCTGGCTTCCCAAGGACATTTTCGGCTGGAACTCGGACGTCTTTGAAATAAACTTCAACTGTACTTGACGCTTTTATTCCTAGCTTCTGCTCCTCTGGGCCATGGCTGACACCACCCATGTCACGAGTCACCATAATTGCTGTGATTTTGTCCTCGCCATCGATATTCTCTTTGGCAAAAACCGTAAAAAAGTCTGCAAAGCCTCCATTTGTAATCCAAAGTTTGGAACCATTGAGCACGTAGTTATCGCCATCCTTCACAAGGCGCGCCTTTATTCCCGCTGCGTCGGAGCCAGCCGTGGGCTCTGTGAGTGCAAATGCAGCTATTAGCTCACCTGTGGCCAGGCGAGGCATATACTTTTTCTTCTGTTCGTCGGATCCATACAAGTACAAACCCTTAAGCCCGATCGATTGATGCGCACCCACGGTCAGTGTGACACAACTCTCGTGTGCGTTCATGAGTTCGAGTGTTCTCGTATAGAGTGTTTGTGTAAACTCTGATCCTCCGTGTACCTCTGGAATTATGAGTCCGAAGAGTCCCATTTCTTTGAGGCCATTGAGCATATCTTCAGGAATTTTCTTTTCGTCATCCAACTTCATCGGGTCGACGTGCTCTTTGAGCCAGTCGCCAATGGACTGGGAAACGAGACGAAATTCTTCTTCACGAGGTGTGTTGAAAAAAGGATAGTGGTGAAGAAGTGTCTCCGAGATGTTGCCGTTAAATACACTCTTCATAAAACTTGTTTTGGTCCCACTCATTTTTGAATGCCCCTCTTCTTTTAATTTTGCAACGACACGCTACTAGTATCCAACAACCCACTCTGGTCTCAAAGCAAACCATACATCGACGCTGTGGCTCTATTGACGTGCCAAACCTTTGGGGATGGTGCGAAGCGGATGCAACGGCTGAGTGGTAGACTCTCCAGATGCACAACAAAGGAGAATACTCATGTCGATGTTTAAGCTAAGCGAAGAAAATCAAGCACTGTTTGAGCTGGCACGTGATTTTTCGAACAAAGAGGTTTGGCCTAAGGCACGAGAGTTGGATGAAACCGCTCGGTTTCCAAGCGACTTGTTTTCGAAAGCGCATGAATTGGGATTACTTAATGCGTTCGTACCAGAGTCTGTGGGTGGCCTTGGGCTTGGTGTTTTCGGGCACTCATTGATTGGTGAGGCGCTCGCAATGGGGAGCGCGGGTTTTTGCACGGCTGCGCTGGCAAACGAGCTTGCAGCCGTTCCTGTAATCCTTGGCGGAAATGAGGCCATTTATAAAAAGTTCCTCGCACCAATGGTAGAAGAGCCTCAGATGGCTGCTTACTGCGTCACGGAGCCGGGAGCTGGCTCCGACGTTGCAGCGCTCAAGACAACCGCTAAAAAGGTGGGTGACAAATACGTTCTCAATGGCTCTAAAATGTGGATTACCAATGCAGGTCATGCCAAGTGGTTCTTCGTGCTTGCAAAGACCGACCCTGCTGCGGGGCATAAGGGAATGACTGGATTTGTGGTACCTGGAGATGCTCCCGGAATTATTCTCGGAAAAAAAGAAGACAACATGGGTCAGCGCTGTTCTGACACCCGAGGCGTAACATTCGAGAATGTCGAAGTTCCAGAGTCCTATTTGCTTGGTAAAGAGGGTGATGGCTTTCGGCTTGCCATGGGGGCATTCGATAGAACTCGTCCGGTTGTTGCAAGTGGCGCTGTGGGCCTAGCCCAGAGGGCAATGAACTGTGCGATCGACTATGCGAAGCAACGTTCAACCTTTGGAAAGCCAATTGCTGAGCATCAGGCAGTAGCCTTTATGATCGCTGAAATGGCGCGTGACATTGAGGCAAGTCGACTCCTCGTGTGGAAGGCGGCTTCGGAAATCGATGTAGGGCAACGCAACACGTTCACTGCTTCAATTGCGAAACTCATGGCAGCCGACTCATGTATGCGCATTACCACCGATGCGGTTCAGATTTTTGGGGGATATGGCTACAATCGCGAATATCCAGTAGAAATGCTGATGCGCGATGCCAAGATTTTTCAAATTTATGAGGGAACATCGCAAATTCAGAGAATGATCATCGCCCGGCATTTACTTGAGCAATAATTCTGGGGTAGAGCCCGCCGAAGTGGATTTTGCAAAGTTCGTTTCTGGGAGTGCGTCATGTCTGTTCGACAAAAGCCGGTTAAAATTGGCTTGGTTGTATGCCGGTTCAATGAATTAGTGACACGAAGACTAGCTGAAGGTGCAGTCAACCTGCTGAAACGACGTGGAGTTAAGCAGGAACAAATCATTGAAGTTGAAGTAGCGGGCGCTTTCGAGTCGCCATTGGCTGCACAATGGTTAATTGATTCTCGGAAGGTCGACGGAGTGATCGTCGTTGGCGCTGTGATTCGTGGCTCTACCAACCACTACGATTACGTTTGCTCTTCGACTGCCAGTGGGCTCATGAGCGTTCAGACCAGTCGGAGTGCTCCTGTGGGTTTCGGAGTCTTGACGTGCGATACGATGGAGCAAGCTCTCGACCGTGCTGGTGGAAAAGTGGGCAATAAGGGCGCTGAGACAGCGGAAACGGTTTTGGAGATGATTGAATTGAAAGCCGACCTTTCCACTCAGGGAGGTGCAGAGTGACCTCAGTCCTGACGCGCGCCGCAATGGCTTTGGTGCCCAATGAGCTGAGAACTGCTCGCCGATTTGCGGTTCAATTTTTATATCAGATGGATGCGAGCCAGCAGATGTTTTTGTCTGATGGGTTGTTTGATGCATTTTGTTCGCAGAACGAAGTCCCGCAGGAACAGCGTCATTTCATTAAAGCTGTTATCGAAGTATGCCTGTCTGAGAAGCAATCCATCGACAGCCTCATTGAAACCTGTGCAGTGAACTGGAAACTATCGAGAATTGCACGAGTTGATCTCGCGATTCTCAGAATTTGCACTGCTGAATTGATGACACGTTCTGAAGTTGCCAAAGATGTTATTATTTTCGAGGGTATCGAGATAGGTAAGGAATTTGGCTCAACCGCGTCTGGGAGTTTCATCAACGGTGTGCTTGACCGTATTGCCCGAAGTACTCAGGCAAAAGGACAAGATGAACTGGATGCGGGACGCTAGGTACTTGAAAGGTTAGGCGACGCGTGCAGAGGGAACTATTTCTTTTCAAAACTGAACATCGGCTAAATATGTTCCTGAGCGAATTATCGCGAAATGGGGAGCTGCCGGAATCAGTTTTGGGTCTAGGTTTCTATGCGAGTCAGCCTGCAAGCGGAGCCGGAGGCACAGGGGTCGATCTCTCTGTTTCTCCAGTTTTTCTAAGAGAAACCCTAATGCGTGCAATGGCTCGTGAAGCTTTGATCCCATTCTCGGCAGAGCCCATGTTTCTCGGAGCCTCAGAATTTGGTGATGACAAAAGCCGAACTTCGCTGCTCAAGCGCAGGTCTGACCTAATGGACGTTCGCTCCATTCGTCGTTGGATTCTCTCAGGAGTTCACCCAGTTTTTGCTGATCCCAAACAAGCCCTGGGAGTTGCTCCTTGGTGTCTTCAGGAAATCGCTGAGATTCAGGGAATATCGGATGCAGTTGCAATCCTATTGCGTGAAATGTTTCGCCGAGTCCTCAACTTGAGAGCGTCGACGGTCATTCTCGCTCCAGACACTGAAATGCTGGAAACTTACTTTTCGGCTTTGGCAAGATGGCGTCTGTCTCAGGGCAATTTTGTGAGGCTGCGAGATTACTTAAGACTCAGGCCGGTCGACCGAATTGAGCTGATTTTGAGAGAAATTCTGGTCTGGTTGGTTGAGGAAAGTCTGAATGATCGAGTGACAGTGTTGTGCAGGACAATGGTCGAGCACGAGCAACTCATTTTAGCATCTCGCTATATACTGAGAAATACTGCAAGTTCTCAGCCGATTCAGTTTAGATTGTAAATTTAGTAAAAGGCTTCAAGCCGTCAGAATCCCTGCCGAAAAGGAAAATAGGAGGTAGGGAGCGCTCTTCGATTTGTATTAAAGTCTGACAGCTTAATGCCGAAGGTCATGCGCTCCACTTGAACGAGGAAGGAGGTGAAAAGTGCGCGGTATTCAGATTCTCGGTCTTTCTTCAGCGATGGGGGCCGAGAGCGACGAACTTGTCAAAGATTTGGAAAATTGGTTCGAGGATCACCAACAGATGTGTCGTCTCATCACGACGTGCCTTTCGAATGATGCAGATGAAGCCGTGTCTGGCATGGACAGGCTGCGTGCATCTGTAGACTCAGGTCAACGGCTCTTGGGGCGGTTGAAGGTGTCTGTGCAGAATGGTCAGAATGCAGCACAGAGTGGTCGCCCTCCACGTCCGACCGGAGTCGCGAGCATCCCACTCTCTGGGATGAATAGGTTCGACGAAACTCAGGCGCGCGCAGCAGTGCACTCTGGTTTTCGTAGCACTACGAGCGCTGCTGGTCTTTCACAGGTCCAGCAAAGCCAACTCTCGAGTGCATCTGGTAGCCTCAGTGCAGCGGTCGATTCTCAGCGAATTCTGCCAAGTCGCACTTATTTGAAAAAATCAGGCAGTTGAAAAAAAATTGATCCGGTAAAATGCCCCAATTATTTGGGGCATTGTTTTTTTTATAAAGAGCTCTCAAAGACTGGTTACTTAATAACCACCAATGAGGTGCTACTCTGACGCGCTTGACTCTGAATATAATAGCAATATTGATTCTATCTATTTCAGTTTATAAATATGTCCGACATTTGGAACTCGGCTTTTTCAGTACAGATAAAAAAGCAAACAATTCCCCTAGAAGTTCTTTTTTATCGCACAAATGGCTCGACAAAAAGACAATTTTGTTTTCCGATTTCTCAGAGTTATCTCGATCGCAAAAAATGAACAGAGGCGTCGTAGTTCAAGTGTTTGAGGTGGCTGGCGAGGGGCAACAATGTTTTCTTGGACTATTTTCTTTCAGTTCTCGAAGAGAAAATGGACTTGTTTTTCGTGCATTACGAAACGTTTCCAAATCTAATCTTGCAGCATGGGCAAGATCCCGCAAAATTCCGCTTTCATTAAAATGGGATTTTCCATCTGATGTCGTTAGATCCATGAACACTACAATGCCCTGTCGCAGTTGGATTGAAACGCCTTTGAGCCCCGACAAAGAAATCTTCTCATTTGTGACCGAAAAGTTTTTCCTTAGTAGCAACCAATTCAGCTCAGTCAGAGCATCTAATTCCAATACTGATCTAAGAATCTCAGCACACGCGGTTCGAGCAGGATGGATCGTCCAAGCCCCGGTAGGTCGGCACAGGCTTATTGTGCGTCATGCCGAGTCCGGAATTTTGCAAAGCCTGCTCATTCATGTTGAGAGAAGAAAAAAACAGGGGGCGCGAACTTTCCCCAAGCAAATATGGAGAAGAACAAAAGCGGAACAGCTGATACTTCCAGGTTGGGATTGAGCGAAGAGTTCCCCTTTGTTAGGCTCTCTCAGAGTTTTTTTGTCTCGTGGGGTAAAATATGAACGACACCTGCATTCGTTTGATCGAATCGAAATCCGGCATAGTTGTAGTTGAGGTGAATCGACCAGAGGCTCTCAATGCGTTGAACTCGCTTGTCCTTCAGACTCTGTCGTCAACGATAGAGCGCATTAAAGACCAATCTCATGTGAGTGTTGTCATTATCAAAGGCGCTGGCGAAAAAGCATTTGTGGCGGGTGCAGACATCAAAGAGATGTTAAACTTTGAGCAGTCTCAGGCACGAGATTTCTCTATGTATGGTCAGTCCGTATTCGCCGCGCTGGCTGGTTTGCCCCAAGTTGTGATTGCTCAAGTTCAGGGATTTGCATTGGGAGGTGGTCTCGAGCTGGCATTGTCCGCCGATTTCATTGTTGCATCCGACAAAGCTCGATTTGGATTGCCCGAGGTCGGACTTGGACTGATTCCTGGCTTTGGCGGAACACAGCGGCTGGTGTCAAGGCTAGGTTATGCTCGGGCTCTCGAATGGATGACTTCGGCTGAGCGATATGCCGCTGAATCTGCATATCAACTTGGTCTACTCAACCGGGTCGTGCCACACGATCAATTAGAAGCGACTGTTGACCAACTTGCGACTCAAATTGCTGGGCAAGGGCCGCTGGCGGTGCGAAGCGCAAAGCGCGCGGCCCTCGCTGCAGCATCGGGCTCAAGGGAGGTGGGTTTTGAGCTCGAGGCAACTCTGTTTGGTTCTTGCTTTTCAAGTTTTGAGGCGCGCGAAGGACTGTCGGCGTTTACGGAAAAAAGAAAACCTAAATTCCGTTAAGTAGGCCACAAGAGGTGGATAAACATGATTCCTGTGTTTGGTTTTGCCGGTTCGAAAAGCGAGAAAATTAAAATTGAACTCTATCGCCGAACGGGCGAGCTCTTGAAGTCAATTAGCGTGAGAAAAGGGACAAACCTGTGGGTTGCTCTCAGGCGATTTGGGATCCCTATAGGGGCATCCTGTTCAGGTGTGGGAGTTTGTGGGAAATGCGCGGTTGACATCACACAATCATCGGAAAGTGCTGTCAATGCTCCGAGCGAATTGGAGCAACATACCGTGGAGCGACAGGGGTTGCCTTCAAATTCGCGCCTTGCGTGTCTGTGTCGAGTGACAGGGGACGTTTCCATTCAGGCGGACTATTGGTGAGATTTTAAATCAAGATGACTTTCGTCCTAGAACGCGTTCTTCTTGTGAGCCTGTGTTCTGAGATGACTTCGGCATTGTAGAAATGAGTTTTTTGAACTCATGAAAGACTTGACTTTCGGTCGGTGACAATTGACGGCGGCGTAAATCTCTATGAAGCAAAAGGTGTAATACTTCCAGTCCACGCTTTACAACATAGAGTACATTGGGAACGTGTTGTTTGTGCTGTTCGAGGTATTCATTTGTGTAGACATTCACAAGCCATTGTCCGACATCCATGATCGCAGTTCTGTAGTCGTTGAGCTCTTCATTTAATTGGGCTTGTACAGCATTCCCGAGTAGGCCAGAGATTGTTTCAAAATCCCTCTCACTCTGAATCACAAGAGGTTCGTCTTGCTTGGGCTGCCCGAACAATTTGAGTGCTAAAGAAATTCGTTCGCTCGAATTTCGATATATCTCTTTGATTGTCCGCTTTTTGTCTGCAGTTGACATGTGCACTCCACGCTAAGTTCAAACAGCGAGTTGAACAGCCTCTTCTTCACTGATCTTTGGCTGCTCAGATTCAACTTCAGAATTTGGTTCTTGAGTCGTGAGGTAAGAAACGCGGCCTTCGATACGTGCGCCGTCTTCTACAACGAGACGTTTCGCGGAAACATCTCCATACACTCGAGCTGTGGGACTGAGGCGCAACAAATCTGAGGCGCGCAGATTTCCATCGATTCTGCCATTAAAAAGAACAACGACACCGTTGAGGTCTCCTGTAATTACAGCAGACTCTTCAACCGTCAAGACGCCGTCGCAAATCACAGAGCCTTCTACATGGCCGCCCACACGGGACTCCCCTTGAAGAAACATTCTGCCCTGGAAACTACAACCATCTGCGAGCATAGAAATACCACGGGACCGTATTTTTGTCGTGGGTGGCTGCTCCGGTTGTCGATTATTTGTGTTCTCTATATTTGCCTTCTTGGAAAACACACTCGACTCCTGCAAAATAAGAATTCTTACCTGGTGCTTTTGCCAGTCTAGCTTGATTGTTCTCGTTCAGAGGGGAAAGAAGTGTCTCAAGACAAAGACGTGACACCCACAGTGCTTTCGCGTTTGAGCTGGATAGACCGCTCGCTCAGCATGGCGCCCGTCCAAGCTTACAGGCGACAGAGCATCAAAAGGATGCACGGTGCGATCAGACGAACATTGACCCGCTGCGGATGTGGAGATCTCGATCCAGGCTTTGCAAAGCAGCGTCGAGCTGTAGTCTATGGGCTAATTGAACCTGTAGAGATGGTTCCAGAGGTCTTGTTGTCAACCGAGTGTCGTATCGCTCCTGTTCTCTGGGTTTTGCTGATTCCAGACGGTGGTCTTTTTTCTTGGTGCGAAATTGTAGAATTGACTGACGAGGAAAGTATTGCCCCCTTTTTTGAGCCCTCTGCCATGAGGGGTGTTAGGTCGCGGCAGTCGTGGGAGACTATGGCGACGAATGAAATGCGACTCAAAATTTTATTAAAACGCAAAATTTTGGGAGGGGACTGGATTGTACAGCCCAGGGCGAGTGTCATTCGTGAGATTATGTCTGGTTACGGAAACATCTCGCACATCAATTTTTCGATGGACTGTAATTTGGCAAGTTCCTTGGAGCCATTGAATAGTAGCAAGTTTCAATTAAATGAATTTGACGTGGATTTTCTGCGAAATCGCTACATCCCACAATGGCGGCAGAGCGGTGACATGGCGTACCGAGAATTTAACACCTACACTATAACGCGTAAGGTCGATAGACCGCTCGAAAACGGATGAGTGATTAGAGAGAGAGTGCATTGGCATGAATATTGAGACACGCCGCAGAAGTCTGTCACGGCAGCAGGTAGTCATTCGTCTTTTGACGGGCTTGGGCTGCATCGGTGCCGGAATCGTACTTCAAGCTTTTGAAAAACCCCCGCGGGCAAACGCAGGTGAAGCAGCCGCAACTTCAGCTATTGCTGAATCGAAAACCGCAAATGAAGACGGAGCAAATGATCCGAACTCTGAAAACGCATCGCAGAAGGTGGGAGATAGCTTTCAGAATCAGGGTTACAAGGATCCACGTGAAGAGTTGACTAACGAGAAGCAGGCATTCAAAACTCCCTTCGGACAACTTGTTTGGAAAGATATCGAGAAACAAATCGCCTTTGACGAAAAGGGTGCCTTTGTTACTGTCAATGGCTTTAGGCTTAAATTGACTCTTCAATCAGACCTTCAGGCAGCACTCGAAAAAACTTTGTCCGCTCAGAGAAACATTGCAGGAGCTATTGTCATACTTGAGTCCAGAACTGGTCGCATTCTTGCTATGGCAGAGACCAAAGCAAATGCAGCAAGCCCACTTGTCACTGATGATTCCATTCTGACCACTGCGCGCGCGCCTGCAGCGAGTCTTATGAAAATTGTCACCGCGACGGCGAGTATAGAGAAAACTAATTTAGATCCTGATCAGCAGATTTCGTTCAGAGGAGGTTGTGGTTCATTACGCAACAGAAACTGGCTTCGAGATCCACAAACTGACCGCCAGCGAATGACATTCTCGCATGCATTTGGCAGCAGCTGTAACACTGTATTTGCAAGGCTTGCTCTCTATGAAACTGGCTTGGCATCGTTGCGACAGTATGCAGAAAAATACTTGTTTAACAGGCCGATTCCGAGCGACTTAAGAATTGAAACGAGTGCAGCACTACTTCCAGCGCTAGAGATGGCCACTGCACTTGAGGTAGGGGAAGCTGGTGCTGGATTTGGATCCAGCAAAATTTCTCCTGTTCATGCTGCTATGCTTTCTGCTGCTGCTGGTAACGACGGTATTTTGATGGCACCTTACTTGGTTGAGGAAGCCTACGACTCCGCGGGACAACGTGTTTACTCGGGAGCTCCACTCGAAATTTCGAGAATTTTTACGAAGCGGACTGCTGATAAAATGCAGCGCCTCATGCAGGAAACTGTCCTTTCGGGAACGAGTCGCCGATATTTCCGACGCAAGGGTACCGCCCGAGATAGGTTCGAAATTGGAGGCAAAACTGGAACGCTTTCAGACGCGGAGGAGCGTGGTACACTTTATACTTGGTTTAGTGGCATTGCACCTCTCGAGTCGCCGCAGAATGTTGCTATTGGCACGGTCGTGGCAAGTCCCAAGAGTTGGGTGGTGCGAGCGAGCGCTTTAGCACAGATTGGTCTTGCTCAATACCTTAAAATTGAGCGTCAGGAACGATCGAAACTTCAAAAAATTACAAGATAGTTTTTTGTGGAATTTTTGGAGATTGAATGTCCGGTCTTTCGTTTATAAATATTGTCTTTCCCCAATTTCTCGCGCAGCACTGGCAGACGGGTGTCTCGCTCTTTCGTTCAGGGAGTGTCACTAGGCTGTCATTTTACGGTGAACTTGTCAGCGCACGAGTTAAGGCGGGAATTGGCGAGAACTATGATGTCCGGCTCAAGTTGCATGCGCAAGGTAAGGGTGTTCAGTGGATGGAGTGCACCTGTCAAGCCAACCGCCGGAAGGGTGAAAAGTGCGGGCACATAGCCGCTCTCTGTATTCTCTTGGATCAGGAACGACCAGAAACTCTCGAGAAGTTCGGACTCTCGGGTGGTGGTGCCGATAGATTTCTCTTCAAAAAAGAAACTAGCTTTGCTGAAGTACTGTTGAATGATGCCCAGACGACTGATGAGGGTGCTGATTCTGCTGCGCGTATTCAACCTGATGCCAGTCGTGGACTAGGCATTATTCTTACTGAAGGGAAAGCGAGA
>JBEAPS010000074.1:0-2564 GCA_041164285.1 Pseudomonadota bacterium | reverse complement strand
AGCGAAAAATCTGTGTTGGCGTTCTCCAGAATATTTCGAACTATTGGACTGACAAGAATTTTAAAGGTCTCAGATGCTGCCTCGAGACGTTTTGCAAGCTGAACGGGCTCTCCGACAAGGGACTCCTGCCCAGGTAGCAAATGACCGAGGAAGCAGTCCCCAAAGCTCACCCCAATCCTGAGTGGTAAAAAAATACGATTGTCTTGAGAATTTGACGAGTCATTTCCTGAAGCCAAAAGTGCGTCGACAGATTCAGTTTGGATCTGCGATGCACACTGAAGCACCCCCACTAAAAACTCACCTATCTTCGCGTCATTTTCCGAGAGAACTTCCTTGTCTTCAAAGTAACAGAGCAATCCCCCACCTATGGCTTGATTGACTTTGCCACCATATGCAGCCACCGTCACAGAGATCTTCTCAAGGCACCGCCTCACCTCGTCAAAAAAAACGTCTGCTGGTTTTTGATGTACGAGTTTGGAAAATCCTTCAACATCGACAAACATTGCCACTGCGCACAGCTGCCTCACAGATCCTGATTTATTTCGCACTTTCGACGCCATTTACTCAATCTCCAATAGATCGAGCTTAACGGCCAGAATGTGTAAGATGCAATACAACCGACAAGCAATTGAACAGCATAACAGTGCCTGTCTAATCAACAGTCTCAATTTGAAAAAAATAAAAAATGCCGCTCATGCCTAAAGCGTCCTGAGCAGCGAGTGGAAGAGGCGTATGAAGTCATTCCAATATAATCACTTCTGAGCATCCATCTTTTCAAGAGCAGATGCGTGACGACTCCTGAGTTCGGAAAGAAATGCTGAATACCGATCGGCGCTCGCACTTTTCCTCACCATTTCAAGTAAGTGTTCCTCCATTTTCTGCATCTGCCGCCCTTGCTCTAGGAACAAGTCCAACATTTGAGTCAGCTCGACTTTTTCCTGGGAGACATTAGAACTCAACTTTGTCATCGAGGATGACTCTGCAGCATTGCTGAGCGCCCTGTCTTCCAAAGAGGTATCTGCTTGCTGAACGGCTCTATCCACAGAGCTTCCAACATCCTCTTGTGAAGACGTCGCATCCGTTTCTCGTATGGCGAAACTTTCTGAGGCAGATTCAACGTCAGTCGCCGATTCACTCAAAGGTGCTCTCTCTGCCTGCTCAAGAATATCAGAGGACTCGACAGTGTTGGCAGCAATGAGGCTCGAAAGAGCGGGAACTTGCTCGCTCAAAAAAGTTCTCGTTTGTGTCACAGATGGAGAGTTGCTATGCAGTTCCCCAGTTCCAATTGCTATCCAAATCGCAGCGAGCGTGAGTGTGAGTGCGGCCCTCACTAAAAACCTCAGCGGACTGCGCTGATATTTTTGAGAGTTCTTAGCACCACCTGATACCTCGAATTCACTCATCGGATACAGTGATGGTCTTTGAATCCCTGAACCCGAATCTTCTCCTCCGACCTGCGAGTATCTCGACAGAGACTTATGAGAAATCGGTATGATCTTCTTTCGACCCATAGAAGCAACCCTCTGGCCGAGTGCGTCATGCTCTGAGCCCCCCGCATCCATTTTCATACGAGGATTCATTCCTATTCTGGAATTGTTT
The DNA here is from genome assembly GCA_041164285.1 of Pseudomonadota bacterium. Classification (GTDB taxonomy): domain Bacteria; phylum Bdellovibrionota_B; class Oligoflexia; order Silvanigrellales; family Silvanigrellaceae; genus RFOM01. Next base: position 965 of record JBEAPS010000074.1, on the reverse strand, counting down.
TTTTTCTCTGGCTCAATAAAGGTCATTGGAAATTCAGAATTCATAGTCAGTCCCTCCGTGGGATACCAAAGCAAAGACTGCGCCAAGAGTGAAACATTGAGTCAAGAACTCAAAAAACATCAAAAACTGAACTAAAAATGATAAGAAACGACTCTCTTTATGGGTCGCTCAGTCTCTTGTCCATTCGCCCCTGACAAGTGTAAAGAATGTATACAGTTGCTGATGTATGTTAAGGAGAGATTGTGCAAACGAGCCTTAAAGACCAGATCGAAATGACAATCAGTGAATTTTTCAAGCCTGAGTTTTTACTTGTAGAAGATGAGAGCTGGCAACACGGTGGAGGGGCGAGCGCCCAAAGTCACTTTAAAATCGTTGCTGTCTGTGCACAATTTGAAGGTCTAAAGCTGCTCGCAAGACATAGGCTTGTTCAAGAGAGCCTCGCTCATATCATTCCAAGAGTGCGCGCTATTTCGTTGCACACCATGACTCCCGAGGAGTGGAGTAAAGCGCAACAAGAAAACTTCAAGCCCCGCTCCCCAGGCTGTCACAACAAGAAGAGTTGATAAGATTTCAGTTGAGGCACCCGATCATTCAGAACGTGGACTGAGCATAAAAAAAACCTCCGCCGAGGCGGAGGTTTTCAAAGTGGTGGGTCTGGGCTGAGTTGAACAGCCGACCTCGTGCTTATCAGGCACGCGCTCTAACCACCTGAGCTACAGACCCGTGTTCAAATTCGAAAATAGAGAGATTGAAGTCACAGAGTGCGTGAAGAGTTGACCTGGAAGGAATTCTCATTGTGAGAATCCTTTATCGGAGAGCCTATGTAAGAGCTCTCCTTAGAGCAGTTGTTACCAACCACTCATCTTCCTAGAAAGGAGGTGATCCAGCCGCAGGTTCCCCTACGGCTACCTTGTTACGACTTAACCCCAATCATCGCTTAAACCTTGGCAGGCTGCCTCCTTGCG
>JBEAPS010000073.1:0-4094 GCA_041164285.1 Pseudomonadota bacterium | reverse complement strand
CAGCTGTTCTGTCTGCTTGCGGCTCCGGTACGACTGACCGTAGCGTTCGTAAAGTATACGGACCAAATGGACTTCTAACGTACGTATCTTCATTTGTTAATCCAGAGCAAATTGAAAAAATCATCGGTGAAAACGATCTCACACCTGTCCTTGAAGACGGCGCAAATGTTCCTGAGAAGTATCGCCCTCTCATCGATGCCTTCGGAAAAATCTCGATGGGATGCAGTGCAACGCATATAGGCGATGGCTTGGTTATTTCCGCCGGACATTGCTTCGACGCGCCTGAGCGTCGTGGAAACAATCTTTCGTGTGACAAGATCACTGTGGATTGGGGATACAGGAAAGACAAGCCAGCATACCTGAAGTCGAAGTGTGTCGTTGTTCTTGCTGCTGAATTGAACGACAACCGCGACTACGCGATCTTCAAGGTCGATGTGGCTCCCGAGGCCAAAATCGAACTTGATCTCAGCGAACGCCCAAAAGTCGGTACTCCACTCACTATTTTTGGCCATCCTCAATTGCGCCCTCTCGAATGGTCAAAAACCTGCGTTCTCGAAGACGCGAGCAAGGGTGGCTGGGGCACTGATGAATTCAGTCACCAGTGTGACACTGAGCCAGGCAATAGCGGCAGCACAATCATTGACGACAACACGCTGAAAATCATCGGTATCCATGATGGAGGTCGGGTTCCTTGGAACTATGGAACCTTTGTAACCGATACCCCAATACGTGAGTTCTTGGTGGGTGGTGACACTCCAACCGACCCAGCTCCAACTGATCCAACAACACCTGGTCAAGATCCAGATCAAGACGACGGAGTCATACAGCTCCCTAACCAGCTGTTTGGCCCGTTTAAAAATAATCAGAACATGGTGCTTACAACATTCAATGCTGATTTGGGCGAAACTATCAGCTTCGACATGCTTATTGATCTCGATTCAGGTCGTGACTTTGTGACTGTTGAATATGGAGAGGGCCAAAAAGTTGAGCTCACAGGCGTCACCCGCAGACGATTCGAGAACATTCAGTTGCCGGTCCGTGTATCTTTTCGCTCAAATGCATTCATCCGCTCGAATGATGTGATTCTCCAAAATATCAAAGTTTACAAAGCACAAGTTCCGAACCCGTAAGCTCAACTCGTTTGAGCTTACGAGCCCTCCTCACCGCAATGCGCCCATCGCTTTGCGGTTTTTTTTTTTAATGCAATACTGTTGTACCAATAGCTCAGAGGAAGACTGCATATGCCAATCTATCAGCTTTATATGTTGCTGAGTGTGTTACTTATCATTGGTGAAGTTTTTGCTCCTGGCTTTATCCTCATGCCGATTGGCCTCGCTGGCCTTATCACTTCAGTGATTGCCTACTTTCAACCCACGGCACTCTGGCTGCACGCTGTGTTTTTCATTTGTGGCAGTGGTTTTATTTTGCTCGGCTTGGCTCGATTTAGGGAGCAAGTTCAGACAAGCCGAGGTCTAAGTCAGCAACAAGATGGTGTCGTCGGACAAACAGGAACGATTGTCGCACTACGCTCTGAAGTCTCACCCATGCAGGTAAAAATTTTTGGCGACATATGGGAAGTTTTCAATGCAGATGCTCTCGAAAAGTCGAATCCTGAGCTCGCGCTAGGTACAAAAGTGAGAGTTGTTTCTGTTCAGGGAAATAAAATTTTGGTTGAAATTGAATAAGGAGGTCGTTCGTGGATTTTATGACACTCATACTTGTTGGGCTCGCCTTTATTGCGTTTGTCGCAATCATTCGCGGTATTCACGTGGTTCGTCAGCAAGAATGTATCGTTATAGAGCGCCTTGGAAGTTTTCAAGGAGTTCTCCACTCTGGACCTCAATTTATTGTGCCTTTCATTGACCAGCCTAGACAAATCCTCTGGATACGTAATGGCATGGTATTGCCTGTGGACCGCATCGATTTACGTGAAGTGGTTCTCGACATTCCTGAGCAACGCGTGATTACAAAAGACAACGTAGGTATTACGGTTGACGCAATTGTTTACGCGCAAATCACTGATGTGCGCAGGGCTGCATACGAAATCCAATCGCTACCCTCGGCTATTGGACAACTCACTCAAACAACCATGCGAAATCTGGTTGGTGAACTGGAACTCGACCATACACTTTCTAGTCGCGATGCTATCAATACTCGATTGAAGTCAATACTTGATGAAGCGGCCGACAAATGGGGACTCAAAATCAACCGAGTTGAGCTTCGCAACATTATTCCCCCTGTAGATGTACAACAGGCTATGGAAAAACAAATGCAAGCAGAGCGCGAACGACGTGCACAGGTGCTTACTGCCGAGGGCGTTAAACAGAGCAAAATTCTTGAAGCTGAAGGAGACAAACAAAGCCGCATTGCGGTGTCTCAAGGTGAGCAACAGGAGAAAGTAAATCAAGCGCTCGGAGATCGTGAAGCCATCATTGCACGAGCAGAGGGTCAGGCGCAGAGCATTGAAGCCGTTGCCAAGGCGCAAGCAACAGCAATCACGCAGGTGAAGGAAGCGTTTGGCGATCCAAAGGTCGCTGCTCAGTACCTGATAGCGATGGAATATCTCGACAAGTTTGGAAACATGACGACAAAACTCAACGACAAGGTGTTTATTCCTTACGAAGCGTCAGGAGTACTCAGCTCGTTGGGAGGAATCAGCGACTTGCTCAAAGGAGCAGGCAGGTCAAGTCCTCTCTGAGTATCCCTTACTCCTCCACGTCAAAGTTGTGATAAACAGCCTGAACATCATCCTGCTCTTCCAGCTTTTCTACAAGTTCAAGTGCATGTTTCGCATTGTCACCATTGAGTGACACTCTCGTTTCTGGAATCAGTTCAAGTCCCGCTTTTTCAAAGGTCAGCCCACCACCCATGAGGGCATCTCGAACAGACGCAAACTCGGTCGGTTCAGTGAGAACTGTTGCAAACTCGCCCTCAACCAACACATCCTCAGCGCCAGCATCGAGAGCAAGCTCCATCACTTTATCTTCGGTCACTGCACCCAATGCGATATCGAGGACTCCCTTTTTCTTAAACATCCACGCAACTGAGCCCATTTCGCCCATGTTGCCGTTGTTTTTTGTAAAAATCTTTCGCAGCTCAGGGTTCGTTCGGTTGCGGTTGTCAGTAAGAACTTCAACCAAAATCGCAGAACCACCTGGGCCGTAGCCTTCGTATGTGATTTCTTCGAAAGTCATACCTTCGAGCTCACCGGCACCTTTTTTAATTGCACGTTCGATCACATCTTTTGGCATATTGTTGTCGCGTGCACGATCCACAGCGAGTCGCAGCTTTGAGTTGAAGTTTGGGTCACTGCCGGTACGGGCTGCCACCATAATTTCACGAGCCAGCTTTGTAAAAATTCTGCCTCTCGCTGCAGCACTCGCTGCCATACGCCCTGCGACGGTTGCGTGACGACCCATGACTCACCTTTCCTAGAACAATTGAACTCGAAGAACAGCACACTGCCCAGACCGACCTCGGAACTGCGTTTGTACCGTCTCATATTTGTTACAGGCACGACAGACATCTGCCAAGAGATCGACTTTGCCGGATTGATAAGTTCCTATAATCTTTCAGGGTCGTATGACGAATTTGCACGGAGGGCACGATGGCTCAGAAAAAAACCAAACAGACCAATGAAACTTCAGATGGCTTTTTGCAATCGGGAGGACGCGTTGCCGTAGTGGGCGCAGTCAGAACACCTTTTGTGAGATCATTTGGAGTTTACGAGAGAGAGACTCCTCTGAGTCTGAGCATCAGACCTGCCACAGAGGTGATCGCACGCACGGGCGCAAATGCGGAGGATATCGACGAAGTGATTTGGGGAGCCGTAGTGCCACAGATTAAGAATCCCAACATAGCGCGCGACATTGCATTGTTTGCCGGCCTACCAAAATCAATCCCAGGCTACACAATCAATCGTGCTTGCGCGAGTTCTCTCCAGGCAGTGCAGCTGGCCGTTGACGCGATTCGTTGCGGGCGAAACCAAATGGTACTCGCAGGCGGTGTTGAAGTGCTGTCGGACGTCCCCATTACATTCTCGGACGAAGCGCGTCGCTTTCTCACAAAACTTTCGAGAGCAAAATCTATTAAGG
>JBEAPS010000072.1:0-2671 GCA_041164285.1 Pseudomonadota bacterium | reverse complement strand
GCCTCGAAAGCAGATGCAAATACCGATAAACTTGGAATTGCAAATCTGGCGATTTCGGACAAAGCTGGTGCTCAGATGAGTTTGGCTAAGATCGACGATGCTCTCGACTATGTTTCTTCGTTGCGTGGTGATTTGGGTGCAATGCAGAACCGTTTGATTTCGACTATCAACAATATTGGAATCAGTGTTGAGAACCTCAGTGCTGCAAACAGTCGCATCAAGGACGTCGACATCGCAGATGAGTCTTCTGAGTTGACAAGAAACAACATTCTGATGCAGGCGGGAACGAGTGTTCTAGCGCAGTCGAATCAGGTGCCGAGAATGGCACTCGACCTTCTCCGTCAGTGATATAAGCTTATCTTTTTGGTAATTAAAGAGTGTCTTCGAGAAATTGGAGACACTCTTTTATTTTTTGCTCAGCCTCAGGGGAGGTCAGTGACCATCTAATATAGAGCGAGCCTTGTGCGGTAAAAACCTTACCTCTGACTTGAACTCTCTTCTCTGCCTCGTCAATCTGTGTTTCCGATATGTGATTTGAACATTGAAAGAGAACAAAAGGAGCGGCCGTTTTAAAAAACCGACCAGCTTTTCCTGTTGCATGGGACTGGAGTCGCTTTGCAGTCTGCTGCATTGATTGCCAGTGATGATTGTAATGATCAGTTTCATTCAAAGCCGCCGTGCAGATCGATACCGCAAATGGTGAGGGTCCTAAAGCCATGGCATGGGCATCAGGAACTCTACCTACAGCAAATCCACACCGGAGACCCGGGAGTCCAAAAAACTTGCTGAAACTCCCGAGATTCACGACATTGCTTATCTGAGCTAATTGAGAAAAGCTTTTGCTGCTGAAGTGAGCATAAACAGAATCCAAGAGGAACGTGTGTTGAGGATGTCGCTTTGCGAGTTCCACGATTTCATTCGTTTGAATCGCATGACCTGTCGGGTTGTTGGGCGAGGCCAGCAGTATGAGACTGGGCTCGGAGCTTTTGTCTAGTTCAGCAGCGAATTCGTCGGTGGGATGGAAAAACTGATCATCAGAGGATTTGAGTGGGGTTTGATGCACATTGAGGTTGAACCCCTGCATCATGCGCATGTACTCCGCCCAGCCCCAAGTCGTCGTGTAGACGCGCATTGCTCTGCTTGATGCCCAGCCGAGCAGCTTGAAGAGTGCGTCCTCCGCACCATGATACAGTGTGATTTGTTGCGAAGAGACTTCTAGTTTTTCTGCGAGACTTTCAATAAATAGTGTGAGTACTTCTCTCTCGGCATAACTCGAAACTGAATGGTGAGCGATTGGACCGCTGAGGAGCTTGGTAACGCTGGGGGCATGTTCAAAATGATATTCATTTCGATGGAGATTGAGCATATATGAACCCAAGCGAGGGAGTCTTTGATGAGGCCAACGCGCCTTTTGGCACTATCATCGTTCGCTATGCCCCTCAATGGCTCTGCTTGAAAATTAAACTCGGGTCAGATCCCCAAGTGTTGGCCACAGGGTGATGTGAAGTCATGCAGCCCGTAAGTTACTGTCTTGATTCAGTGCTCCCATCAGACGCTGCGCACCCTTATCATAAGGATCCGAATCAATAACGCGTGTCATGATTGCCCTCGCACCGTCGAACTGACCCGCTAAATAAAGTTTTACACCTTGGCTGAAGAGGGCTACCGTTTGCTGCTTACTCGCTCTGCGATTGTCCGGCTCACCACTGAAGAACTCAAAAACGTCAACGGTTGTGGTTTTGTGCCTGTTCCAGACTCGGTCGACTGGGCGAACCCCCTCTGGGAGGTAGTCTGCACCGCGGCCGGAAGAGAGCATAAGCACGAAAGCTTGGCTGAGTAACACTGAAGTACAATACTCATTCGCAGTTTCGCTGAGTGTGGTTGCCACACTGCCATTGTCACATTGAATCCAGTGTCGAAGATTTCCGGTTTGTTCTGAGAAGTTGAGTTTAATTTGCGATGCATGAACACCGAATGAGCATTCGTATGCTGCCATCCCGAGTCCAACGCGGTGCTGGTTCCATGAGCGTAAAGCAATTTGAACATTCTCAATCCATCGAAGTGGGGCTGAGCCTGCGTCGCGGAACAAGACGGTCCATTTCAGAGATTCTTGTGGGGTGATGTAACAGCCAGAGTCAGCTGAATGTTTGCTGAATAATGCTGTCAATTCATTAAGTATTCCACGCTCTGGAAAATTCTCCACATCTGTCTGTTTGCTTTGATCTGGGTTGAGGCTGATGCAAACGACGGTGCCGTTGAAGCCGAATTCCTGCAAGGGGCTAATTTGGCTTGTGTTATTAAGTCCAAAGAAATTGATGAGGTCCCTCGGAACAAATTTTTGTGCTGAAACAGCTTCGGTTTCAATGGTCGAAGTGTGGTGAATGCTATTGAGGTGCTGAGCGAGGGTCGTGCAGAGAGCCTCAATGATACGCTCACCTATTGCAGTATTTTCGTTTCTTTTTCTGGCTTTTACAATAATCCAGCCGTAGGTTTCTGTAGCTGCTTGTACCGGGCTGAATACGTTCACTTCGTGATCGTCACTTGCGACTCGTTCTCTGGCAGGCAAGTCTCCCTCGATGAAAACCGGTGCTTCAAACCCAAGCTTGGGTAGTTCTCTACTACAGAAATTTGCGACAAGAGCGATAGCCTGATTGCGGTTTTTATATGTACC
>JBEAPS010000071.1:0-5071 GCA_041164285.1 Pseudomonadota bacterium | reverse complement strand
AGACTGAGTCGATGTGATGTCAACAGACCGTCCTCAGCTTCGATAACATTCACTTGATCATCTCGAGTTGACGGAATCACTGCAACTACGTTGTTGAACCGTGTTTTTTGATGACTTTTGTATTTGGCATTGAGGCAGATGAGCTTTGAGCTCATGGCTCTCTGGTGAAACCGTTCATCTTGTGAAGCTCTCCAGAGAAAGCAGTGGCCAGCCTTCTCATCACCAATGAGTTCGAGTGCCTGGCTAGGTAATCGACCTGCCGGTAAACATCCTGGCTGAGCATTTGAGGGAAGCGTGCTTGAGACTGAATCCGCCAGCCCAAGTTTACGAGGAAGCTGTTTTGGAATTCCCCCATCAGGGTCGCGTACTCCCAAGGCCCTGCCGCAGCGAAAGTGAGGTGGTAATCCCTGCGAGGTTTTCTGGATGGCTGATTTCACTGATAGGCTGGTGGGTGTCTGCGATTGCCTGCATCGAATGCCTCCCGCTTCGATGATTTCGGCAGCATCTTGAAACTTGTCTTCCCAAAGAGCTGAAAACACTTCAGCGGACCAAGGTGACTGAAAGGACAATGCACGAAGGCCTTGTTGCAGTGTGACGTGCGGAGTGAGTTCGCGAATAAGCTCTATTGGTCGAATGCTCCTCAACTCGAGCCATTCTGCGGTATTTGTTTCAGATAGAATTGGAGGGACGCGAGTGTTGAGCTCGCCAACCAAAAATCCGATGGGTGCGAAGTTTTCAAAGAAAAAATCTTTTGGAATTTGCGCAGTGGTGCGAAATGGAAATAGCCGCCCAAGCCTTCTGGGAAAGGCCTCTTCGAGCAAGCTCGTTAAGTTGCGTTTCGAGAAATTAATCGCATCGGCTCGATTATTGAAGAGTTCTGCAAGTCGGAGCGTTATTTCCTCCGAGCGAGAGTCCTGACCAGAACGGCCCCACCTGAGTATGGTTTCATACTTTTCGGTGTGAGCGTTTTCATCAGCACGAAGACTACAAGGCTCAAGTGAAAAACAGAAAACCCCTATAAGAGCCGTAACCTTAAGGAGTTGCTGTTTGATTTGTCTTTTTAGAGTAACCATGACTTGGGCCCGGAGACCTCTCAGTCTTTATAGCGCTTGGCTTGACGCTCAATATTCTCGGACAAGCCAGGAATGTTTTCCATCTCGTGGATTCCAACAACCCCAGCCGCAATTTCTCTAAGTGCGGTCACAGCTTCTTTATTTCTGCACTCCACCAAAGGGTCGCTTCCCTTTTGAAGCTGGCGCATGCGACGCGCAGCGAGCATCACCACCGCAAAGCGGTTTGGGATTCTGTCGAGGCAGTCTTGGATAGAAATTCGTGCCATGTTCCCATCACCTTTCTAAAAGAAGAGCATCAAACTATGCCTTCTAGCGAAGGCAGCCTGTGACGTCAACAGTAGGGCGCCAAATATCGGCTTCCTTGCATGGGAGGCCTGACAGTGATTTTTCCATAGCAAACGAGAGAGTGTATGATTGGAGATGACGGAGTGTATGTATTATGTTTATTTTTAGATGGTTACGGCTAATTGCCTGTCTCGCTGCCACGATTCCCTGTGTGACCTTTTCAGCCAATTCTGAACAAGGGCTGAATCCAAACCTCACCAGCGAATTCGTGGTTGGTCTTGAGGAGTTTCCAGAGACTCTCGACCCCAGAGCAATCTCGTTTTCACAATTGGAACAGAGTCTTGAGCATTTGCTGTTTTTGCCTCTTATTTCATCTAGCCCTAGTGGTCTTCCTCAATTCGTGTTGGCTGAAAGTGCCAGCTTTAAGAGTCCCGAGCTCCTTGAAATTGAATTGCGTTCTGGTATCCGATTCGCAAACGGGCGTGAGATTATTGCAGACGATGTCGTTGCCACCTATGGCTATATATTGGGGAAATTCAACGCTGATAGGGAAAGTCCACGGAAAGACGTGTTTTCAAACGTACTTTCCATTAGCAGGGTTGCCATCAGAACTATTCATGTGGCTCTGAAATCACCGGACGCGTCGATTTTGAGTCAACTTACTGTGGGAATATTGCCTCGGGAGATATTCATGCAAAATACTCCCAATGGTAAGATTGGTGCTCAGTTACGGGGTCTGGGAGCTGAATCTGGTCCTTTTGTTCTCTCGAAATTTGGAGATAGAGAGTTCGTTCTCAGGCGGAATACACGGTACACGGGAGCGCCCTATGGTGGGTCGTTGCCAATGTCGGCGAAAGTAAGGTTTAAGCTTTTTGGAAGCAGGCAAGCCATCTATGATGGGCTTCTTTCGGGCGAAATTCATCTCGTTCAGAACTCGCTTGATTCTTTTCACCTCTCAGAGTTGAGAGCAAAGCATTCATCGCGTTTTCGTGTGCAGCAAGTCGTGGCTGATGAAACTTGGTTTTTAGGTTTAAATTTTCAAAGGAAAATTTTCAGTGACTTACGTCTACGACGTGCAATGGCACTGGCTATTGATAGAAAGGAAATTCTGAATTTTTCTCTCTTTGGAGAGGGTTTGCAGGCTAAGTCTATTTTTCCGCCGAGACATTACCTATATCCTGCAAGCCTAGAAAGTATTTCTCCCGCCGAACGGGAAGCGCGTTTACTCATTGAGTCTACTGGCTTCCAACCGCTTGCAAGTCAAAAGGTAGAAGCGGTGGAGCAGCCGAGCAAAATGCATTTCAGTATCAGTGTTCCGATGGAAAAGGAGCGCATAGCAATCGCAAAAGCTGTGGCTGGTCAATTGAGATCGGTGGGGTTGAAAGTCGGTATTGATGTTTCCGACTATGCTACCTTTATAAACAAGCTGAAACTAGGGAATATGGATGCGTGGATTGCTCCTTGGTCTGGATTCAGAGATGGGGACTTATTAAGGTTTGCCCTTCACTCACATCGCCGGCCACCCGTTGGTGCAAACTACGGCGCGTATAACAATGAAGAGCTTGATACTGCTCTTGATAAAGCTCTGCGCACTCTGAACCAGTCAGAGCGAAAAAGGCTCTATGAGCGTGCACAGCGGATAATTGCAAACGATTTTCCCTATATTCTCCTCTGGCATAGTTTGAATTTCGCTGTAAGTAATCGCAATGTTCAAGGGTTTGAGGTCTTTCCGGATGCGCGCTTAACGTCACTCGGATCCGTCAGAGCTAGATAACGTCTGGGTCGAGCGTGTCGTAACTTATTAGTAACAGTGCTCATCAGCTGCATAAGTAAACACATCATTGCCTCTTGATTGCAAGGAAACAAATCGTTAGCTTCACCGCATTAAGGTCACTCAGATTGCACTGTAAGGATCGTTCACATGGCTTCAGAAGTTCTAGTACCAGTTTCAGTTGGTGAATTGCTTGATAAGATCACAATTCTTCAAATTAAGAATGAACGCATTGAAAACACTGAGAAGTTAGTAAATATTAATCGCGAGCTGCAGGCGTTGCTCGAAACATGCAGTAAGCACGCAATAAATATCGTCCATCCTCTCGTTTCAGAGCTGAAAGCAATCAATGAAGCTCTCTGGGTTATTGAGGACGACATTCGTGAAAAGGAGCGGGCGAAGGAGTTCGATGAAAAATTTATTGAACTCGCCAGAGCAGTTTACGTTACAAACGATAAGCGTTTCTTATTAAAGTCCAAGATCAACAAGGAGATGGGCTCGCGCTATTCAGAAGAGAAGAGTTACAAGCCTTATTGAGCAAACTTAGCCTACGTTTTGGGTTTTATTAATAAGTAATTCTTCTTTCGGAAGCATAGTGAGCTTGCTCAGTTGCGAAAATAAATGCCAAAACACTCCGAGCGTAAAAATAATCACTGGAAGTGAAATGACTGGAAGGCTCAAGGCAGTCATTTGACCGAGCTCAGCATTAAATTCAGGTGTTCCCGTGGGACTGCGGAGCACGTATCGCGCGAGTCCAAAATTGAGCACAGCGCTCAGGAAAAATGAGCTCGCAAATAGCCATGTGACACGAGCGGTGAGTTGCTTAAATTCAAGAACCCTGTTGTGTTGTTCCAGTCGGCCTCGAATTTTCGGAAGGTCGAAAATACTTTCATTGAGTATGAGGGTGTGGACGAGTGGTGATTTTGTCCATTGCGATATTATGACGCCAAGCCCAAGAATAAGAGGGAATGCAGCCTCTTTAACTGCAAACCATATTCCATCCATTTGGAGCAGTCCGAACCCCCCCGTTATGCCTACGTTGAGCAGCCCGAAAATTGCAAAAAAATTCGCTTTCCTTTTTGAGATTATGTCTTTCAGGCCAAAGAGGAGAGGGAAGGACAGCGCCACGAAAAAGGCGGTTGTCGGTCCAAGTCTCTCCTCGGTACTCAACTTTGCCAAAATGAGTGATGGGATAATCACAGTGAATAATAAACTTTTAAACACTTGGCCTGATTCAGGCTGGCTGGTTGTCATGAGGCTCCCATTCTGCAAATGACCAATTTAAAAAATAAGCACACGAAGTGTAACGTTACTTCAGTGTTCTGTGAACTGCTTGACGTTTTAAGGACGGAATTTAAAATTCAAAAACATGAATTGCACCACTTTGCACAATATTTGTGTTGTATGAATATCCTGGTCGATCGGGGGTTGGCAGTGTGCCATGGAGCCTCCGACAGGATTTGAACCTGCGACCCTCGCATTACGAATGCGATGCTCTACCAGCTGAGCTACAGAGGCGGGCATTGAGGCAAAAGATGGTGGCGCCTCCCAGAATCGAACTGGGGACACGTAGATTTTCAGTCTACTGCTCTACCGACTGAGCTAAAGCGCCAACGTGCCCAACCGTCTAATATATGCGCAATGAGCCTGTCAAGCCACTAGAACACCTTTGTCATGGAAGACAGACAACACTCCACGATTTTATCGCTTTTATGCTCTTCGCACTGGCAACACCTTCTCTGACCTTTGCCCTCACGATTACTGCTGAACGAATGCGTTCTGTCGTGCGCGATATGATTGGGCAAATCGCGGAAAAACCTTCTTTTCGAATGTTTTCATTAGGCAGGCTGGAAAAGCCAGTCACTAAAAGAGGTGCGCTCGCTGGACCGGCTCTCGGGATAGCCTCGGCGACGCAAGCAGCACGAGCTAGTGAGAGACTGAG
>JBEAPS010000070.1:0-7656 GCA_041164285.1 Pseudomonadota bacterium | reverse complement strand
GCATTGAGCAGCACGTGTGGGATGTGAAAAATAGCTTCCTTGCTTCCATTGCTCGAAATAATTTGTTTCAGAGGGTCGACAACGACACCGAGCCTGTTCTGACACCATTGAGCACATGCCTTGCGGAATTCAACTGAGCCCTGCGAGAGGGGATACTGACTAATGTTTGGAATGTTTTCGGCAAGTGCTTTCCGAATAAAGGAGGGAGTCTCTTCTTGCGGATCGCCAATTCCAAAATCAAATACATGACGACCGGCAGCGCGCAGTCGAGCCTTCCTTTCATCATTTCTCAGAAGAGAATATTTAGGCAGCAAATCAAGCCAAGAGTTGGAAGGTAAATCAACCACGCCGCGTCACTCCCATTATGGTAGTGCTAAAGCTGACCAGCAAAAGCACGACGGAGAACCTGCCCTAACGCAGTGGTATCTGCAAGCATCTCGGCCTGAGTCAACGCGTCTAATGCTTGAGCACGATCATTTTTGAGCAGATGCATGTGTGCCGAAAACACATGCAACTCTACAAATCGTGGGTCATGGCGACGCGCGTTTTCTATTTCCAACAAAGCTCTGTCGGGCTGAAGTTGAGCAAGGTAAATCCGCGCCAACTGAAGGCGAGAGGTTGCACTATCGTAGTGCCGGCAGGCTTCCTCGGCAGCCTCCTGCGCGCGAGCATACAAGCTAAGATCCATAAGCGTGTCAGAGAGCTCAAGATATTTGTCAGCAGCCGCCCTCCCTACCGCAAGGCCAAGTGATGCTGGCAAATGACCAACAGGTGGACGAACGTGAGTTGACACACCCAGTGCACCCGCCTGCGAAGGGGTGGAGTGATCCAGAAATCGTGCTGCCTCAAACCGTTGTGTTGCTTCATCGTAATATCCAAGGTCAGACAGCACGATGGCGCCGTTGAGAAGCGGTTCAATGTAGTGCGGATCGGCACAGATGGCGCGATCGAACGCTGCCAAAGCATCGGCATATTGACCTTGCGCAAAATACAGCAAGCCGAGCTGATTGAGCCAACCAGCGTCGTCAGGCCGCTCGGCCAGCGCCTCAACAATCAGTTGCTCAGCTCCGTCAAAATCACCCGAAGCATATGCAACCGCAAACTCCTGATGCCGAAGTTTCATGAATTCACCTCTGATACGTTGAGTGACAAAAATAACGCACTTGCCTGGCCTAATCCAGCAAGACTCAGCTAAAATGTTGACCAGCGAATACGAATTCGAAGGAGCGATATTATGCTTTATAAAAAGAGCGCGTTCATAACAGTAATGACTTTGATTACGATTGGATCAGCCTGCGGCAAAAAATCCGAAATCACTGATGATCTTAATGGATTCCTTCAAGATGCAACAGGAGACATTGCAAGCGATGCCGCGGCACTTGCTGAAAATCAAAGCGATTTGATGGACGAAATTGCAAGTGCCATCAACGAGTCAGGTTCGGGTGGCGCCTCTTCTGACCTTACGCTTTTTGCAAGTGCGACAGAGTCGGGCAACAAAACCAGAACTTGTGAGGCGAACAAACCGGAAAACGGAAAAGTTACAGTGACTCTCAGTTATTTACAGGAACAGAGCGAGAAATCTGAACGTAGAGGACGATTAGGTGCCAATGCGAAGGCCGTGAAATCTGAAGTTTCAGGCGAAGGCACACTCACTCGCGTCTGGACACCCGCGAGTGCTGCAGATGCACAATGCACAGCTAAAAATCACTTCAAATTTAAGGACGACGGGAAAACCGGTTCGGCACTCAATGGACTACAAATGACAGCAACAGAAAATCGCACCCGCTCGATGAAAGTCACCAAGAACGATAGGGTGCTCACAGAAAGAACAATGACAACGAGTGGCACTCGAAACGTGACTTTCGCAACAACAACAGAAAATGGATTTACGTACGAGAAGAGCGTAAACATTGAAAACATCAAGCGAACTATTAAATTAAAAAAACCCGACGGAACAGAGATTGAGCGAAACAAAAAAATCTCAACGCCCACCCATTTAAAAGTGCTCGTAAGCCGTGACAACAGCACAGGTGAGCTCAAAAAGAAAGTAATTACTGCTGGAAAAATTGAAAACCTGATGGAATCAGACGAAGTAAAGGTGACAACAGAGTTCACTGACCTGACCTACGACTTTGAGAGCTCAAACAGCAACTCATGTACACCTGTTTCTGGAAAACTCACCGGAGCAACGTTCAAAGCAGACGTGCAAGTAAAAAGCTATGTGATCGACTATGGTGCCAACACTGACAGCGGAATTAGCATTGCTCTCGACGGGACTGAGGCCGTGGACTGCCCTACGTGTGTGGTTGCCCAATGCGACTTTGAATAACTCTGTTTTTTAACTTCCAGCGCAGTTGCTCACGCCGCACGGGTAATATACCGTGCGGCGTTGTGCTTTTGCGTTGAAGGAGATTATTTAATGCGTTCGATGCTCGCCCCTGGAAAAGCAACGTGTATTTTGGGTGCTCAATTTGGTGACGAAGGAAAAGGCAAATTTGTCGACCTCGTCGCTCAAGATGCCCAACTGGTCTGCCGAGTTCAAGGCGGGAATAACGCAGGGCACACCATTTGGGTCAATGGCCAGAAGGTTGTCACACACCTCCTCCCCTCTGGCATTCTTCATCCGCAATGCGAAGTGGCCATCGGAGCTGGTGTCGTTGTTGACCCTCTCGTTCTGCGTGACGAAATTGTGCGCCTCAAACAACAGGGCTTCGACCTAGCTCCAGAGCGTGTTCACATAGACTTTCGGGCAACAGCCATTCTCCCTGCACACAAGGCTCAAGACCTCAAAAGAGAGTTTGAGCGCAGCAAAACCGGCTCAGCCATTGGCACCACAGGTCGAGGAATTGGCCCCGCCTACGCAAGCCGTGCACAACGAGATGCGCCACGTCTCAGCGACTGCGTCACTCCAGGATTTCTTGAAAACCTGGCAAAGTCAGATGTGCCCCTTGCAGAGGGATTCACGCCCGATGTTCTGAGCGAAACAATCGAAGCTTGCGAATTTCTACGTCCTTACCTGAAAGACGTCGCAATGCTGGTGCACAACCGGCTCAACGACGGCGCTTCGGTCATGATCGAGGGAGCACAGGGTGGTCTGCTTGACCTCGCCTATGGCACATACCCCTTTGTCACATCAAGTAATCTTATTTCAGGAGCGTGCCCCGGTGGTATTGGTATGCCCCCCACCCGCATTGGCAATATCATTGGAGTTGCAAAAGCCTATGCCACTCGAGTTGGACATGGTCCATTTCCTGGCGAGCTCTCAGGAGCACTAGAACAACTCATCCGCGAAAAAGGCCATGAATTCGGTTCAACAACAGGCCGTTCCCGCCGTATCGGATGGCTCGATCTTGTAGCACTCCGATACATGAGCTGCATCAACGGATATCAGTCGATGGCACTTATGAAATCAGATGTTTTGAGTGGTTTCGAGCACGTGGGGCTCGTCACTGCGTACAAAGACAAGCGCTCCGGTGAACTCATGCAGGCCTGGCCCATGACTCAGACAGCGTGGGAAAATGTGGAGCCCGTGATTGAATTTGCAGAGGGCTGGAATGAGGTTCTCGATGCCAACGGACAGCTTGAGCCTTCGCTCGGTGCCTTCGTTAACCGCATTGAAAGTTGGATCGGCGTACCTGTCGTTTACGTATCCACCGGTGCTGAGCGGCTTGCCGGAATTTGGCGCAATGTACGCTGAAACAGCCTAAAATCTCAGGTCAAGTGACCACTCCAAGACATTTGTGTTTTCTCTCACAGATATGCTAGGTGTTAAAAATACACTTAAACTGAATGAGTGGACTCGCACTCCACTCACTAGCAATCGAGGGAGGCTCACACGTGTCACATCAACGCGCGAACGCTTTGATACTTCAGTCCGGCGGTCCCACAGCGGTCATCAATCAAACCCTCGCTGGCATTCTCAGTTCTGCTCGTGCACATGGCAAGCACATTCATTCAGTTTATGGTGCAGCCCATGGTCTTCACGGCCTCCTCCACGAAAATCTAATTAACTTAGGCACTCTTCCCGAGGATGTTCTTCACGGCCTTGCACAAACCCCCGGGGCCGCTCTTGGTTCGGCGCGTATGAAACCAAGCGCAGAAGATCTCGACCGACTGTTTGACGTTTTTCGCGAGCATAAAATTCATTATCTCTTTTACATCGGAGGCAATGACTCAGCGGAGGCTGCGCAGTTGATTCGAGCTGAGGCGAATGCGAGAAATCATGACTTGCGGATTCTTCACGTTCCAAAAACCATCGACAACGATTTAATGGAAACCGACCATTGCCCCGGTTACGGTAGCGTAGCGCGCGTCGCTTCGCATTTATTGTTGGGTGATGATCTCGACAATCGTAGTTTTTATAACGGCATCAAAATTAACATCTGCATGGGTCGCCACGCAGGATGGATTGCGGCTGCCAGTGCATTGGCCCGTCGGTGTGTTGAAAATGAAGATCCGCTCAATTGCGGGCCGCATTTAATTTACATGCCAGAGTGCAAGTTCAATGAAGAAAAATTTCTAACCGACGTACAAAACACTTACGATAGACTTGGCCGCGTCACAGTTGTAGTTGCGGAAGGAATTGCAGATCAACTCAGGAGTTCACGATTTGCCGGAGAGAAAGATGAATTCGGTAACGCGCAGCTTTCAGGATCTGGAAAACTTGGTGATTTTCTGGCTCATAGCATTGAAAAACACATCAATGTCAAAGGACATCTGGGTAAACTGCGCGTGCGTTCAGACACGTGGGGCTATTTACAACGCTCACTTCCTGGAATGATTTCTGCCACAGATGCTGAAGAAGCATTTGAGGTGGGTGCCGCGGCAGTGGACTACATACTCGCAGGAGAGTCAGACAAAACTGTCATATTAAAGAGGGTCAGCGACTCTCCCTACGCCTGCACAACGGAATTGGTCGATCTTGAAAGGGTTGCACAAAAAACCAAACTCGTACCGACTAGAATGATCAACTCTTCTGAGAACGGTGTCACGAATGCATTTTTTGATTACGTTATGCCTCTGGTTGGTGAATTACCAAAAGCCTATGCGCTCGGACTCAACGGACTTGTGAACAAACGACTCGGAGCCTATGTGCGAACCTGATGATAAGATTTCGTGACGCTGACAAACAACACACGAGTCAACGAACAGATCAGCCGATTCAGCGCTGATAGATGATAGTCACAGCCACATCACTTGATGGGCTCAGGCCCTCTATCCGAACTGCAGTATTGCCATCAACGAGTGTCACCAGTGAGAGCTCAACAGGCTGACCCGCTACTTCGACACTCTCTATATTTTTCACGCTTTCAGGCAATACAAAAACAGGTTCGGGCAATGTGTTGGCTACAATTTGTTCAGCTACTGGCACGTAATTTGTTCTTGCAGAATCGCCATCACAAAAGTCGAGCCAAGTGCCACCACTCTGCGCGATTGCTACTTGGTAGGGAGTTTCATTCAACTCTTGTACGTCTTTTTCAGCTTTTCTACATTCAAGGCTAGGTGTCACGCCATGGAGCTTCACACCTGATACCGAGCTATTTGCGATGATTTTACTTTTCAAATTGGCATACATCGGTCTTAAATCATAGAGAGCTCTAACATTTGAATTATTGTTGGGATTTTTGCCAGGGTCTTGGGTATCACTGACGAACACCACATGCACGTTGCTGTTGACGCGGAAGAATTGATTCCGTTTGTCGAGAATTTGTGAAACAGCAACGAGCCCTGCCTCTACGCCCACCGATGAGAAGGCACTCTGCACAGCCGCAGACAGACATGACTTCCCAGAGGAGCTTTTGTCTGAAGGCTTAAACCACTCCTGCTGACACATAGCTTCTGGCAAACGATCTCCCATTGAACTATTTGCCGAACGAAAGTTTGAGCGAGCTGTTTCAGACATAAGACTCAAGAATCCAGGCTCTTTTTCAATCGACGCATATCGATTGACCGCCGGATGCACCTCATTCAAGTTCGCAGGGTTTCCAGGCATCGTTGTCATGACTCCGATCACAGTGTCAGCTGGCCATTTCGCGGATGATAGACTGTCGAAACCAAGCTTCATATTGTCTACGGCGTCTTTCATCGAGGAGGAATTGTCAAAGACGAAGAGAAAGTCCGCCTTCGCCGATTTTGGTCCGTAACTGAAATTTGCCTTCACTCGGCCCTGGCCCAATTCCTCGACCGAGACTGCACCGCCGGAGGGAGCCCTTCCACCAACACTTTCCCCATTTGTACCGCTCTGGGGCGTGTCATCACCCGGAGCGCTGCCATTGACCCCCTCGCCTGCTGCATCTGCTGATGCCTTTGGAGGCTTGGCGGCTGAAGTTTTGAAGTCAGAACTATTGCAGGCTGTTAGCAAGCCAAAGCTAACCAATAGCGCATAGGATTTATTCATCTCACCCCCATCATCCCGTCGCGTATCGGCAATGAGGGCCGAGTTCATGAGAAATTCTTTTTTCGGACGCAAAATGTAAGGTAATAATATATAGACACTTTATAGACCTCACTCACTCAACTCTTTTTTTTTGCTTCAGAATCAGCGCGAAAGATCCGACACCTCGGGGTTGAATAGTGGTGAGGGGTTCAGCTTGACGGGGTTTTCTGGAAAAATTTTTGTCAATCTCAGTTTGCTACTTATCGCAACCGCGGGAGTGAGCTGCAAGAAGAACTCGGATGCACAGGTGACCTCCACGAACTCTCCAACAAGAGTTTCTGCTTTCGTCACTCGAGAACACGGCTACATAGACACCGCTGTTGGTAGGAAACACGTGGTTTCAATGGCAGCTCGTATAGGAATCAACAAGCTTTTTGTCGACATGTGGTCGCGCGGTTGCACTCTTTTTAAATCAAGCACGATGAAAAAATACGGCGCACAAGAAATCTGCAAGGAAGCGGAGGGAGATCCTCTTGCTGACTTCACGCGTTATGGGAAGCAATTTGGTGTTGAAATTGTACCTTGGTTCGAATGGGGCAACATCGTGCCGGAAAAATCAATTCTATGGCAGAAAAACAAAAATAAAGGCTGGGTAGGTTTCAGTGAAAATTTCCATACAGTGCCCTCCATTCGCATCAATCCGTACAAAGGTTCATTCGAAAACTTTATGTCAGAACTCCTAAAAGAATCGGCCACAAAGTATGGCGCCAAAGAATTACATATTTGTGATAATTTCGCACCTCATCTGAGATTCGGGGCAGCCGCACTGGCGATTAAAGGACCCAAGACCTTTACTGCGTTCATGCAAAGAGTGACCTCAGCGACCCGCTCTGCTGGAGTGAGAATCTCACTCAGTTCCCAGCGACACATCCTCTCGCTCGAAAACTTCAGCATCGAATGGATGGCATGGCTAAAAAACAAGTCTGTATACAAAGTTTATCCCCAACTTTATCATGTGCGCGAGAACAAGAAAGAACAATTCCTCAATGAAGCAAAGAGTGAGCGCAACGCAGGGGCCAGTGGGCTCGCGCTTTATTCAGGACCGGGAAAAAATCGCTGGAGCTTAAGTGGGGTTGGAAACTTTGCGAAAACAGCACACTCACTCGGTCTTGAGGTTATTTTATTCGATTTAAATACTCTTTTAAAAAATACGGGTGCTTACAAGGACGAACACGTCCGAACGATTTCAGCTGCGCTAGGGACTCCGGCGAAAATATCAA
>JBEAPS010000069.1:0-4352 GCA_041164285.1 Pseudomonadota bacterium | reverse complement strand
GGGCCCTCCAGTCTGGTGGCCTCAAGTATGAGCTGATGGTTGACTTTTTGTCTCGATTATTTCTTTTCTACACGGCTGTCCCCCTCACCCTCATTGATCTTCGCTTTCGGATACTTCCCGATGTCATCACACTTGGAACGCTTCCGCTGGCATTGCTATTGGGAAGTGCCGACTCATCCTTGGGCTGGCAAGGCTCTTTGACTGGTGCATTGGTTGGCAGTGGACTCCTCTACTTCGTCGCTAAAACCTATGAATTGCTGCGCGGAAAAGAGGGGCTCGGATTTGGTGATGTGAAATATATGGCTTTAATTGGTGCTGTGTTGGGTTGGCAGGGAGTTCTCATTGTACTAGGACTTGCGAGTATTCTTGGTAGCATTGTGGGAATTGTCTTTGGATTAACCCAAAGAACTGGGCTGCAAACGGCCCTGCCTTTTGGACCTTTTTTGGCGGCAGCTGCCTTAATTGTGTGTTTGTGGCACCCCTACATTCTCGAGTTCTTTTTTTTCGAAAACCCGTGAGGCAGTGCAGCCGTGCAAACAGCCGTTTTAAACGAGACGCTCAAAGCTCTGAATCCTGAACAACGCGCAGCAGTTGAGACTTTACATGGCCCACTTTTGGTTCTTGCTGGAGCGGGAACAGGAAAAACGAAAGTGATCACGGCGCGAATAGCGAATTTGATCGCGCATCAAGTGAGGCCTGAGCAAATTGTGGCAGTGAGCTTCACCAATAAGGCTGCAAAGGAAATGGGTGAGCGTCTCGCTCATTTGGTAGGGAAGGCAATACAGAAAAAAGCAATCCTATCTACGTTTCATTCATTTTGTTTGCGGTTGCTGCGTGAGTTTCCAAAGGAAGCGGGACTCCTGCACGGTTTTTCTATCGCGGATGAAAGCACTAGTCGTGATCTTTTACGTGATACACTCGTTGAAAATAATCTTCATGAAATCTTTCCCCTACAAAAAGCTTACGAGCACATTTCTCAATGCAAAGACGCTCTCATGCGCCCTTCTGATTTGAGTTCTGCGCATCATTTGGTCAACCGCCTAATTGTGAAAAAAGTGTTTGAAGACTACGAGCGGCGCCTTCGCCTCTATAGCTTAGTCGACTTTGATGACATTGTTTATCGAAGTGTTTTGATGCTTCGAGACAACCCATCTGTGCGCGATGTCATTTGTTCGAGGTATCAGCACTTTCTCGTGGATGAGTTTCAGGACACAAGCAACGCTCAATTTGAGTTGATTCGATTGCTCGGAGAGCGTCATCGAAATGTTTGCGTTGTCGGTGATGATGACCAGAGTATTTATGCTTGGCGGGGGGCTAAGCCTGAGGTTTTGTTTGATTTCTTTAAGGTGTTTGGCGAAGCTCGTAGGGTGACTCTTGAGCAAAACTATAGGTGCAGCAGCCAGATTCTGAGTGTAGCTAATTCGGTGATCTCTACCAATTCTAGTCGACTTGGAAAAACCCTTTGGAGTCGGAAAGATGAAAAATGTCCAGTTCAGCTCCACGCTGCAGAAAATGAGCGAGACGAAGCAATCTTTGTTGCTGAGCAAATTTTAAAAATACGACGTGAGCAAAATCTTTCTTGGAATGCATATTCAATTTTGGTTCGTAGTAACGCGCAAACAGAAATTATCGAACAAGTCTTGATGGAACGGAAAGTTCCATTTCACGTTCACGGTGGGAGTGAGTTTTTTGATCGAAAAGAAATTCGTGATTTGCTTTCTTACCTCCGCTTCGCAAACAACCCCAAAGATGCGCGCGCGCTTTTTCGAGTGATCAATGTTCCGGCACGCGGTATTGGTCTGCGGACGCTCGAGCAGTTGGATGAAGGTTATAAATTAGCGTCACAAGACTCCCAAACTATAAATTTTCTTGAGTACATTGAGACACGCAAGGCAGATTTTCCAGCTGTGAGTGCATATTACTCCGAATTCATTCAGATTCATAATGATTTGAAGAATGCCGGCAGTCAGGGTGCTGTGGCAAATTGCCTTCGTAAATGTTTCGAAAGCCTTGGTCTCAAGAAAGACATTTTGTCGACTTCAAAAACAATGCAGATAGCAAACTGGAGAATTGGAATTGTTGAGAAAATGATCAGCGTAATTGAGAATATTGAGCTTGATCACTTTTCCATCGCTCATTTAGTTGATGCGCTCAATCTCGATGAAACAAGTTTTAGTCCAAAAAGAGAAGTGGGCGATCGAGTGCAGATGATGACTATTCACGCTTCCAAGGGGCTCGAGTTTCCCTGCGTGTTTGTTGTTGGGGTTGAAGAAAAAAGACTTCCACACGAAAGAAGTATGGAAACTGAGGCTGGAATTGAAGAAGAAAGGCGCTTGTTTTATGTGGCGCTGACTCGCGCTCAGAGATATTTGTTTTTGAGTCATTGCGGTTTTCGTTCGCGCGGTGCTCGTAGAGTTCGTGGAGGTGATATAGAGCCTTCACGATTTCTCAGTGAAGTTCCAGCACAGGAACTTGTCCGTAGCGAGACTGATCCGGCCACTGAAGAAGCTCTTCGGCAAGAGGCTGCAAAACGTTTATTTGAGTTATTTCGATAGAACTCACTCACTCTTTTGCAAGGGGTAAGCTGATGGTACGCGTCTTTCGCTGGCTGTCACTGATCCTGGTACTTTCACCATTGCTTCTTTTTGCCTTCGGGATTTTATTTTGGGCGTCTGCTGCTCGACCTGAAGGTTTTTTTGTATTTGAGGCTATTCGTGCCCGATCCATAGTGAGTTTTTGGCTTTATGATAAGTCTGAGAAAGATTTTTCGAAGCAAATCGACATGAGTGTGTTTGTGTGGATTCGACCAAGCCAGATAGGATCAGCCTTAACTTCTTTTGATGACTGGTTTCAAGAGTACTTGCTAATTATTGAAGACACTGATGAAGCGGCTGATGGAGCTCCTTACATTTTGCCTCCTGCGATCATTCCCCCCTTCCAAATTGAAAGTAGTTTTGAGCCGGATCAATATGATTCTGTCATGCGCAAATTTATTGAGGATATATGGAGCTCTGGCTTTTTTTCAGTAGCAGGATTCATACAACCAGAAACCAATCTATGGTTGAAGTCTGTATTGGGTTGGCACAGTGCCGGAGTGGGACTTGAGAGTTTGGCCAAAGTGTTTGGACTGAGTCCGCGCACTGCTGAAAAGGGAATAATTCATCCTTTCTTTTTAACTTGGCTCAATCGCCAGCCTAGTGCGGAACTTGAGAGGGACATGAAGGATGGATTGACTGTCTATGAAAGTGTGCTTGAGGTCAGCGCAGATGAGCTTTTTGTGCTTCATGGAAAGCTGTGTTGGTTGGGTTCAATTCCCGATCGATTATGTTCAGATGGTGCATTTTTTGATAACCCAATCGATCCTATTCTGAGAGTTTCAAAGGTCTTTAAGGTTCAATTGAAATATTTTTGGACAGTCCGTGGTGGTGCTCTGCTTTGGTCAAATCGTAAAGAGTGCCTCGGATCCGCGTTTTCAAAGTCAGGAACTCGATTCGCTGGTTGCGTGGATCGTAAACCTTCTTCAGTTAAAAGTCTTTTTGAGCATAATTCCGCTCTGAGGTTGCATAAGGCATTGACATCCCAGCAAAGGGATTCATTTGGATTATTTGTCAACGAGGAACAGCTTTTGAATGCATTGGATGCAGTTGTTGATTCTTTCGGAAACTCAGAAAAACTTCAATCAGAATGGCTCTCTGATTTACTTGTTCAGGCAGACACTTTACGAGACCTCAGAAACCTATCAAATTCTTTAAAGCTGCGTTCACAACTTATTCCATTCTGGGGGGCTCGACTCGTTGAGAACGGTCCAGGCTCCCTGGAATTACTCACTGTTGCGCGTTGGAATGGAATGGATGAGCATCTCGAAAAAATTCAAAGAGATTGGGCAGAATCTCAGTTCGAATTTTTGTATAGTTTAAAAACAGCATGGTCTGGATTGCCGAGAACGCGCGGCCGGTTTAGGCAGAGCGGACCTTGGAGACAAATTGCAGAATTTAGGCAGTCGAAGTCTTTGTTTGAAATTGGATGGAGTGACAGAGAATGAAATTGATTCCTATTGAAGGAAATTCGCAGAAGCTCGATGGTGGCGCTATGTTTGGTAATGCACCCAAAGCAATGTGGGAGAAGTGGACCCCCGCTGATGCACTGAATCGGATCTCTCTTTCATGTCGATGTTTACTGGTCGTTACTGATGCAGGACAAAAAATATTGTTTGAAGCAGGAGTTGGAGTCTTTTTTGACAAAAAGATGAGGGATAGATTTGGTGTTGTTGAGGATAATCACTGCCTCATCGACAATCTGGCAGAACATGGTATCTCTGTGGAAGATATTGATGATGTTGTCCTGTCGCATCT
>JBEAPS010000068.1:0-10760 GCA_041164285.1 Pseudomonadota bacterium | reverse complement strand
CTTCGTATTCACGCATTTCAAAAACTCCTTCTGGATCACATCGTACATACGGGAGCTCCCAGCCTTACAACAACGCGGGAGCAAGGAGATTCACCAGGCCGCCTCGCATAACCCCTCTTGAGACAACATGCAAGCACTCTTATCAAAGCGCACTCCCCAACACGAGAAGATCTCCTGATATTCGCAAACCAACTCAAACCCGTTCGGCAGCACTGCAGTTACTAAAATTCATTTCAATTTCATCAATTTATATCCAAACCGCACCCACCGTAGCGCACGCAGACCAAGCACAGGGATCTTTTTCGCAGTGCGAGGTGCTCCTTCCTGTTACGGCTATGCTCTCAGGTTTTATAGGCGCAGACCTTCGTTGCCCGGGCACCATCTTCTGGAACGCTGAGCCTGGGGTGCTTTTATACGGATTCGAACGCCCAGATGCCTATCTGGAAACTTCAGCCGGTGTTGCCTATCCCAGCTCCTCCGGTGACACAGACGACAACAATCGCTTCAAATGGAATATAAGAACTGCGATTTCCTACGTATTCGTGAGACCGCAGTCATTTGCCTCACTCGCTGATGTTCAACCTAAATTTACAATTCAGTCGCCAGGCCTGCAGCAATGGGCGATTCTCGCCAATTCAAAGGTGTCCACTGAGATATGGACGAGGAACGAAAACCTAAATTTTTATTTAAGTTCTTGGGGCTTTGAGTTTTGGCAAAGCCTACCTCCTCAATGGAGAGGATTGGGTGCATTGAGGTACACTCAAAAAGCACAATTGAGCGGCTTCAATCTCACCGGGCATCGCAATTATGGACCTTGGAGAATTTCATCGACCCTCGGGTTTTCTTCAATTGCGATTGAAAGATCTGTATTCACTCTTTTTCATCCAACTATTGAGCTCAAATATTTACTGAGAGGCATTCCATGAGAGGGACAATTTTAATCCTGTTCACAGCGCCATATGTGACCGCTGGATGCCTCATCCAAACCACAGAAATGGGCTCACAACAGAAAACTTGGCAAAACA
This sequence comes from Pseudomonadota bacterium, assembly GCA_041164285.1. Classification (GTDB taxonomy): domain Bacteria; phylum Bdellovibrionota_B; class Oligoflexia; order Silvanigrellales; family Silvanigrellaceae; genus RFOM01. The sequence goes on along the minus strand of JBEAPS010000068.1, from coordinate 9,735 downwards.
ACACAAACATGATCGGGCTGCCAGTTGAAGGAACCATAACATCAGTTGGGGCTGCCGAAGCTGAATTTACCCCCTTACAGCCGACATCCTTGGCCGGATTTGGCTCAATCTCACGTCGGCTTTTTCCACCTGTATTCTCGCCTGATGCATCGATTGGATACTGTCGAAAATACCAGAAAATCGAAAATCCACCACGTATTAAAGCAGCAGTCATCAACCTCAAAACAAAGAGCGAATCAACGCCATCAAAGGTCTTCTTTCTATCGCTCGATATCGTTGCCGTGACCGCGGATCTAAGCATCAAAATATTAGATAAAATGAACGAGTCGTTTGGCTCAGGGTCTGCGCATCTCCATAACTCATTCATCACCGCAACCCACACACACTCAGCACCCTCAGGCCTAACAGAAAGCCCTCTTTGGAGTTCTTTCATCTGTGACAGTTTCAACGAATCGATGACAGGAAACTATCTCAACAAGGTCCAATTAATTTTCGAACAGGCAGACGCAGCTGCAGTTCCCGTCAACGAAGTTGAGATAAGTCATCACATTGCAAATAGATTTTTGAAGAGTCGAAACAAAAACATGGAGGCTGATACGGAAGTGTCTGTGTTGAGCTTTACGAACGAAAACAGAGAAAGCCCACTTGCCTTCCTCGAAATAGCGGTTCACCCGACTACTTTCGGCACACAAAGCCTCATCCTTTCAGCCGACCTTGTTACCCCTTTAGAAAAGTCTTTTGAAACAGAGCTAGGGATCTCAAATGTGTTCTTAATGCAAACTCATGTGGGCAATATGGAGAGCCTTCGCAACGGATACGAGGTCAACGGCTGGGCACAAGCACTGGCTCAAGAGTTCAAAAGCAAAAGCGTAAGCCAATCGACTGAAGGCCTTCAACTTAAGACACGAGCTGGGTTTATTTCACTTCCAAAAGCTTCAATAAACTGGAAGGGCTGTGCAGCCCAAGCTGCGCAATATTTCGTTTCTCTGCCTTTACTGGACCAGCTACCGGCTGTTGCACCTGCAGCTCAAATGAGCCTTGCGAACCAAACGCGTTACTTTCTTCCGGGGGAATGGACTACGATCGCGGCGAAAAAAGCTATTGAGCGTTTTTCAGCTGATACAGTGGCAAAAGTGAATGCAAAAGTTTTTTCACTCGCATTCGACTATACGGGCTATCATGTTGACAAAGACGACTACGACGAGACCGGAATTGAGTCGTGCTCATCGCTGTACGGAAGAGACAGTCTGGAGCGAGTGATCGAGACGACAAACAAAATTTTTAAAACAGACGAGCTCAGGTAAGGCTCGAATAGTATCGGACTAAACCCTGACCAAACAGTTCAAATTGACTGAACCAACACATACATCTGAATTTTGGCAAGATTATCTGTGATCAGTGATTACCTTTAAACCTCAGCACCAAACGGTCGGCCAGAATAAGAAATAATGGGTTCGCAACTGCAGCTAGGGTCCACCAAACCAACCACTTCATGTCACCGCGCGTATTGCGAAGCCCTTCATGGAACGCATGAGTCATTCCTTCATGCTGCAAATTTTCAGGGAGCACTGTCATAAGTCCGCATGCAAAAACAACCGTCGCCACAGGCAACCACCAAAGTTCACGCAGAACTCTTCGCAATTGAAATCTGTCGAGAAACAACACGAGGAATAAAATCGGCAGCGCTGAAAAAAACAATCCACAAGTGATTGGACACCAGGGGTCTGGAAGTTTGTGCAGGACAACGGCAATATCAACAGGAAAAACCCTAAACATAAATGCATTCTGTGAACACAGAGACAGGGACGCAAAATAACCAAAAAGGGAAAAAATGACATACACCGACAGAAATCGACGACGTGAGCGCCGGAGTTCACCTGAAATCTTCTGACCGACACCCATTAATTTTTGACCTGCGCTTTCAGGAACATCACCTGAGAGTGACGTAAAATCGTCCAGGGAATCACTCAAGTCCTCAGCAACTTTTCTATTCTTATCATCTTGTCGCATTACTTTTCCTCCCCTGAGTCAGTTGAATTACTCAAAAGATTCCTCAATTTCTGAAGCGCTCGGCTATATACTTTGCGCAACGCTGACTCACTTTTTCCAGTCTCATCGGATAACGAAGCGAAACTGCGTTCTTCAAGCGCACGCGCTTCGACAATCTTTCGCTGTTCAGCGGATAGAGCATTGAGCGCCTCGAGTAAGCGCTCCGATTCAAACTGACCATCTTTACCAATGTTATTGTCAGAATAGGATGGACTTGCACCCTCATTGAAACTGGACAAGTGACTTAATTCATTTTGCTTCTCCAGCAACTTTCTTCTCAAAAAGTCAACACAGGTATTATGAACAAGGGTGAAAAACCAATTGAGCGCAGGACTGCCCGCTTGATATAAATGAATCTTTGCATGCAATTTAAAAAACACCTCCTGAGTCAGTTCCAGCGCCACTTCGGGCTGATGAACCTTCCTAAAGATGTACTGATAGACACGCCCTCGATGCCGGAGAAAAAAAACTTCAAACGCCTCGGGATCTCCCTGTGCATATCGCTCAAGCAAGGCAGAGTCGTCAGATTTGCCAATAACTTCCATTATTTCAGACTCTTTCATGTCTCAGAGAAAAAAAATAATCCAGATGTCACAAACCCAATGCCCTCAACGTATACATAATCAAATGAAACAGAACTGTTCGCAAGACGGAGAGAATAAAGACATGAAACCATCCTTTTGGCGGAAAGCGAACCTTAGAACGGCCATTGGCCTTAGTGTTCTCAGCACCGGCGGAGCCATGAGCTATGGAGCTCATGCACACCCTGTCGTCTTCGCGGATGGTACAGCAATCATGGGACACCATCATGGTAAAATGTCTGGTCTCGAAATCGTATACTCACCCAATTGGTACACCGGATTTGGTCTCGAAGTTGAAAAATCTCCGAAGCACAGTTCCCTGTTAGGGCGTGCCTCTTATTTAGCTTGGCGCGGTAATTTTCCTGACCTGCAGACAAACTTTTATTTGACAGCCGCGGCGGGAAAAAAATGGCAAGCAAACGACGGTGAAATTCAGTCTCGCGACAAGCAACACTTATCATCTCTTGCCCAATGGAATGTAGAGTGGGATGCCGAAGATCGCGATTATTACGGACGAATCAAATATGCTCAGCACTTTGAAACAGAAAGGCAACGCAACGACGAAACACTGGTCAGAATTGGCTTTGCACCCTACAAGGCTAATGCCGATGAGCCAGCCATCTGGGGCATGTTGGAATGGAAAAGCAAATCCAACAACAGGTTTCAAACAGCCGAGCACGATGTTACGCCTCTCATGCGTTACTTTTACAAAAATGCACTCTTTGAGGTCGGAAGCAGTCTCTCAGGAAAATTTGCATTCAACTATATGTACCACTTTTTTTAACTTCGATAGGAGAAGTTTCTCATGAAAAATACTATTCGTTTTTTTGCACAAATAAGTTTGATTTTGGGAGGAGTTCTCGTGACGCAAACGGTATTAGCAGATGACGTCAAGGTCAGTGTCAATGGCATGGTTTGTGGCTTTTGTGCTCAAGGAATAACAAAGAAACTGAACAAAACTGAAGCTGTCGAAGATGTGAAGGTTGATCTTGAGAATAAGCTCGTCTCATTCAAAACTTTGAAAGGAAAAGACGTTGCTGACAAAGACATCACAGAGTTACTGACAAGTGCTGGCTACACAGTTGTCAAAATTGAGAGAAACAAACCATGAGTAAGATGTGGTCAGGCATTGCTTTATTGGGAAGCACTGCAACGCTTGTTTGCTGCGTAATACCAGCGCTTCTCGTGACGCTGGGCTTCGGAGCAACTCTGGCGAGTGCAATTTCTACTGTCCCTCAACTCACGCTCTTTAGCGAATACAAAGGCTTGGTTTTCGCAATTGCGGGCACTCTGGTGGCACTCTCGATTTGGGCACGTAGTCGTCCAGAAGCACAAACATGCCCCAGCGATCCCGATCAGGCGCGCGCATGCATGCGTGCCAGACAAACCTCAAAAGCTCTACTTATTTCTTCGGTTTGTATCTACGCGGGTGCACTTTTCTTTGTGTTTGTGTTGCCTCTTTTATAACGAATGCCGGCTGCTCGATGGGTGCAGGGATGCCCTCATACTGAGTCACCGGAATTGTCTTTTTGATCACCCGTTCAATTTGCTTTAGGTACGCGCGTTCCTCTGAATCACAGAATGAGATGGCCACTCCCGACGTGCCAGCCCGTGCAGTTCTGCCAATTCTATGAACGTAGGTTTCTGGTTCGTTGGGTAACTCAAAATTGACCACGTGTGTCACGTCATCCACATCAATTCCACGCGCCGCAATATCAGTTGCAATGAGCGCACGGAGCTGTCCCGATTTAAATTCATTGAGAGCATTCTGTCGTGCATTTTGGGATTTATTTCCGTGAATTGCCTTGGCTGGTATGCCATTGGTCACGAGAAAATCTGACACTCGGTTCGCGATATGTTTAGTTCTAGTAAAAATAATAACTCGTTTTAAGTCCTGAGAACCAAACAAGTGGACAAGCAGATTTCGCTTTTGTGCACGATCGACAAAGACAACACTCTGTTGAATAAGTTCGACGGTAGATGACGGAGGCGTGACCGCGACTTTCATAGGATTGACAAGAATTGAGTTCACAAGCTTGTCCGTTTCAGGAGCCATACTCGCTGAAAAGAGCAAATTATGGCGTTTTTTGGGAAGCGCTGCGATGACCTTTTTAATGTCATGAATAAAACCCATATCGAGCATTCGATCAGCTTCATCCAACACAAACGTATCAACACCGGCAAGACTCACATAGCCTTGATTGAGTAAATCAAGAAGGCGCCCCGGAGTCGCCACAAGAACGTCTGCACCATACTTTAAAGCTTGAATTTGTGGACCATGGCTGACACCACCGAAAGCAAGTGCAAACCTCAAACGAAGATGTGAGCCATAAGAGCGAAAGCTTTCGTGCACTTGAATAGCTAACTCGCGTGTGGGAGCCAAGACAAGAACACGCACTTGCGTGGGAGCCATTTTGCGAGTGTTCGATACGATATTTTGAAGCAGAGGCAATGAAAATGCTGCAGTCTTTCCCGTGCCTGTTTGAGCGATTCCCAGTAGGTCTCTGCCCTGCAGAATGTGCGGAATTGCCTGCTGCTGGATCGGTGTCGGCTGCGTGTATCCATTTTTTGCAATAGATTTTAAAATAGGCTCGATGAGTTGCAAAGATTCAAATGTAACCGTGTTATTCAAAAAATTTTCCTTCGTTATTTAAAATGTGCGACTTCGGGCTGGAGATAAAGTTTCAGCCAATGTCGCTCTGACTGGCAAGTTTTTCATACGCTGCCCTGACAAACGGCTCAAGGTCGAAATCGATTTAGTTGCAACCACTTCAACATGCGAGAAATGATCAAAAATAAAAATACCACCCACCTCAGTTCGTGTCAGCCCACACTGCTGAGTGAGAGCTCCTAAAACATCACCAGGACGTATTTTGCTCGATTTGCCTCGATTAAGATGAATCTTTACAAAATCAGAATTCGATTGTTTGTCTATCGGTTGAGGGGATTCAACGTTGAGTTCTTTCAATTGAACATCTGTCCCCTGCAAAAGCTCTTTGAGAAACGCTTGAGATTTGGGTGTGCACAAGCTGATTGTGCGACCACTTTTTCCTGCACGCCCTGACCGTCCGGAGCGATGCAAGTATTCCTGCTGTGTTGACGGAATTTCAAAATGCACAACAACAGACAGGTCGGAAACATCAAGGCCACGAGCAGCAATATTAGTAGCCACCATATATTTCACACCACCCGATTTAAATCGACGTAACATCGTCGTACGTTCAATTTGACCGAGTTCTCCAGAGAGCGCGACCGCAGAAAGACCGCAATTGCTCAGCTGCGAAACCACATGTTGGACAGACTCCCTCGTTTGGCAGAAAATGATTCCTGTGTCCGTTTCTTCTTGTATTTGGCGCAGCAAACCAATGAGAGCCTGCACTTTATCCAGCCTCTGAGGAACGACAACACATTCATGTGAAATTTCAGCAGGAAGTGAGTGCTTTAGTTTTTGCTCTGAATCTCCATTTGGTCGAACGTCGATGCGCAGCCCTCTGTGAACGAGTCGATTTTGGAGTCGAGTTTGTTCTTCTGAATCGGTGGCTGAAAAAAGAGCTGCTTGCACCTGTTTAGGTAGGTGATCACATATCGCCCTAATCTGTGACTCAAAGCCCATACCAAGCATCAAGTCAGCCTCATCAAGTACAATCGCTTTTAAAAAAGAGAGATCCAAAACACCTTGGCGGAGAAGTTCATTCACACGACCAGGAGTTGCAACAACAACCTCTGGCTTCTTTAGTATTTCTATTTTTTGCTTGTCACTTTTTTGCCCACCGAATGCAGTTCTTATCTGCATATGACGAGTCCCTTCGGAAGACATCACACCAGACAACTGAACCGCAACTTGAGCAATCTGAAGGCCAAGCTCACGCGTGGGAGTGACAACAAGCAGCTGTGTTTCGGAAAGGCTGCAATCAATACGCTTCATAAGAGGCACAAGAAAAGCAAGAGTTTTTCCGCTTCCCGTGGGAGCCAGCGCAAAGACCGAGCGTCCTTCTGCCAATGGTTGCATGGCTTCTTGCTGGATTCGAGTTGGCGACTGGAGGCTGAGACCTTTCAGCACCTCTTGGAGAACTCTGATTTCACTTGAATTTTCGGTCATGGATAGGCCCAAGGCATGATTGCCTTTCGGAGAACTAGGTGGATTTAAAGAAAAAAGATACAGGTATTTTACAGTCAACTCTCAAGCATCGATAACTATCAAACATATAATGAAAAAAACCACGTCAGAAACGTGGTTTTTTTGAACTGAGCGCCTGGCTGATCCTGAGAATCAATGACCTGAGTTTGAATGAGCTGCATGAATCCCAGGAAGTGAGCTCTCAACAGTATCATGCTTTGTGTTCTCATCTTTTTTCGACACTTGACGGTCGGCCACCTTGCGTTTGACCGCCTCACGATCAAGCAGGTGGTCTTTTGTGTAGACCCACTTTTGTTCCGCAAGACCTGCCATTGAGTACTCTGGTCCCATTCGTATGGCATCGACGGGACACGCTTCTTCACAGTAGCCGCAGAAAACACAGCGCAGAATATCAATTTCGAACCGAGCTGGAAACTTTTCCACACCTTTATCGGGGCTTTCGCCCGCTACAATCGTGATACACTGTGCAGGGCAGTTTGTTGCACACAGGAAACATGCCGTACAGCGCACCCGGCCATCTGGGCGTTTTGTTAGGAAGTGAGCACCCTTGAAGCGTTCTGAATATTGATACTCCACTTCAGGCCACTGAACCGTTGCAGACTCCTCAAGGCCAAAAACCTGTTTGGCAAAAGTCACAAGAGTTGTGCCCATTCCGAAAAGTGAGGTCGCAAGGTATCCATTTTTAAAGTTGCGCTCAGGGTCGCGTGATACGTTCACATAAGCCATGGATCATTCCCCCCCGCTCGTTCAAACATTCGACTGAGCAGATGAGCTCAGTTGACCGAAATACTCACTGACACACTTCACTGCAGGAAACACTGGCGCATTCGCTTTGAGCTTCTGAGCGACCCCGTTGAAGTTGACGAAGGTGCCCGACTTCTCTGAAAATACTTTTACCGGCATGCGGAGCCACATTTTCTGCGCTGGCTCTTGAAGAGTGTTTCCGAAGTATACGGCCTTTTTCATTTCAGCCAAGCGAGACAATGCCTTCGCCATATTGGGATAAGCCGATTCGACCTCTGGTCCGAAAACCAAAGTTAGTTCAGCTCCCGAAGAAGCCAGAGAAGAATAATCCGATTTGAGAATTGCTGGCTTCACTCCCTCAGCTTTGAGCACATCATTCATGCCGCGCGTATTTGGATTACGGTCGCCGCGCATCAGAATTCCATCGAATTCATCTTCTTTTTCGGACTCGTCACGCCAAACAAAAACCTTTGGCATTCCACCTGTCAGTTTCTTGAGAGCTTGAAGAACAGCTGTGTATTCCTCATTGGTGTACTGCGCAGTAAATACAACCGCCAGCTTATCGGCGCTGACGCTCTGAACCTCATCGCCCAATGCTTTCAGCGCAGCTGAATAAGACACCTGCTCAGCGCTCAAAAGAGGCGAAGCGATCCGCGCAGAAGCATTGAGATGCTCATACATTGTTCGTCCAGTGTCACACATCCAGTAGCCATTGACGTCAGGGTTGTGCTTGGGTTTCAAGCGATAATACTCACGCTGATTACGATTTTGGAACAGATTGACATTGCATCCCGTAGAGCATCCAGGACAAACAGTTGTCGTTTCCTTCAAAAACCATACGCGACACTTAAACCTAAAATCTTTTGCAGTAAACGCACCGACTGGGCAGATATCCGCAAGATTGTAGCTATAGTTGTGTTTAATTTTTTTATCTTTGTAGGTACCAATGGTCGCTTGATCGCCGCGGTTGAAAATTCCGAGAGTGCTTGTTTTGGTCACTTCATCTTCAAAGCGAACGCAGCGTGAGCACAAAATGCAGCGTTCCGTATCGAGTACCAACGTGTCGCCGACGTCAAGTGCTTTGGGTTTGAGAACTTTTTCGTCTTCCATTTGCGACTGATACTTGCCAACTTTCATGTAATAATTCTGAAGTTCGCACTCACCTGCTTGGTCACAAATAGGGCAATCAAGAGGGTGATTGATGAGATGAAACTCAAGAGCCCACTTGTGCGCGTCTTTCACATCATCACTGACCGTATCGACTTTCATTCCTTCAGATGCAGGTGTGTTGCATGCAATTTGAAGTTTGGGCATCCCCTCAACTCGTACCATGCAAAATCGACACACACCCGCGATCGATAAGCCGGGGTGCCAGCAAAAGTGTGGCACAGTCACTCCCAGCTTTTGAGCAGCCTCCATAATCGTGCTGCCTGCAGGAACCGTGATTGCCTGATTATTGATTGTCAATGTCACCTGATTCGACATAATTCACCTAACTTCCTGAGCGGCTGTCTTGTTCAACTTGTAGAATTCCACAAATTCATGCGCAAATTTCTGGGGAATGCTTCGAGCAGGACCAGCAGCAGCGTCTGAGAACGTACAAATGGTGCGACCCATCATTTTTCCAGCAACCTCTGCAATTTTCTCTGCATCACCAGGAGCACCTTCGCCATTGACAATGTCTCGCGACATTTTAAGCAGCCAGCCGGTTCCTTCGCGGCATGGAGTGCACTGCCCACATGACTCATCTTTGAAGAAGTGCATGAGGTTTTCAAGCACGTGCACCATACTCACATCTTCGGGAATTACGATGACTGCGCCGGAGCCGAGCATCGTGCCGGCAGCTGCAAATGCCTCGTAGTCCATGGTCATGTTTTCAACTTCATCAGCTGTCAGAACAGGGGCTGACGCACCCCCCGGAATCACAGCTTTGAGTTTCTTGCCATCGAGTAGTCCGCCGCAATCTTCGTAAATGAATTTTTTCAGCGGGTAGCCGAGCGGAAGCTCATAACAACCAGGACGAACCACTGGGCCGCTGATGTTAAACAGCTTCGTTCCTGCTGACTTCTCTGTACCGAATTTTTTATAAGCTTCCGCGCCATTGCGAATGATCCACGGCACTGCAGCGAGCGTCTCAACATTGTTAACGATTGTCGGCTTGCCCAAATACCCCTTCACCGCAGGGAAAGGTGGCTTCAGCTTGGGCTGGCCCTTTTTACCTTC
>JBEAPS010000067.1:0-3067 GCA_041164285.1 Pseudomonadota bacterium | reverse complement strand
TTTCCGATTATTGCCCCAGCCCTTATGGATCCTGAAAAAATAAAAATTATTGTTCCCAGTCTCGAGCTCTTCAAAAGCTATGGAGTGAAGGCGGTGACGATGGATCAGATCAGTCAAAACTGCGGCATCTCGAAAAAAACTTTGTACAAGCATTTTAGCAACAAAGTGGATTTGATGGAGCAGGCATTTGATTTTGCGGCAAGTCAAATGGGGGCCGAGCTTAAAAGTAATCTGGGGTCCATCGAGGGCAACGCCATTGATCAACTCTTTGCACTCGAACAATTTGCGGAGCAACGGCTTCGTGGTGAAGAAGATAAGATACTGGCCCAATTGGATTTGTATTACCCCGAGGTCGCGCGAATCATTAACGCGAAGCGCGAGTCGATTGTTAGCGAAATCACAAAGACGAATCTCCATCGCGGTATGAAAGAAGGCATTTACCGCGATGACATCAACGTGGAATACATCACCATTTTATACTACGGACATATTCTCGCGGTGCATGAGACGGTAGTGGCCAAAGAATCATTAAACCTAAATGAACTGAGAAAGGCGTCGCTACGCTACCACATTCGTGGCATTGCCTCGCTCAAGGGACTTGAATACCTCAATCAAAGAATACATCAAAACAATTCATGAAACACACACTCCTAACTTTTAGTATGCTTGCTGCCTCCATGGGCTTTGCACAGCAGAAATTCACCCTTCAGGAGGCCCAGCAATACGCACTGGACAACGCCTATGGGATGGAAATCGCTGAGCTAGAGATTGATCGCGCAAAGCAAATCTATCGTCAAAATTTGGCGTACGGCTTACCGCAAGCGTCTGCCTCAGGCCAATACATTTATAATGTTGAATTGGGCGCACTAGTGACCGATTTCAATGGCGACGGTACCCTTGACGAACTTGTTTTTGGAACGGATTATCAAGCACAAGGTGGACTTGTGGTTAACCAGCTCATTTTCGATGGCTCGTACGTTGTCGGCTTGATGGCTGCCAAGGTATTGAAAGACGGCGCAGCCATTGGTGCTGAGAAAACACGTTCGGAATTGCAACGCGACGTTGCAAAAGCATACCACCTCGCCCTTCTTAGTGCAGAGAGCGTGGAAATCTTAAAGGCGAACGAAGGCTACCTCGCAAACCTTGCTGAGGAGATGCAAAAAATGAACGCAGCAGGAATGGTCAGCAAAGCAGATGCGGATCAAATGATGCTCAACTACAACAACATCAAAAATGCCGTAAGCTACAGCGAAGGCCAGGCGAATGTTGCCAAAATGTTGCTCAAGTTGCAGATGGGTTTCCCCGTTGACACGGAAATTTTATTGGCAGATCAATTGGAAAATCTGGTGGTTAATGCATCATCAGCCTCGCACCTTGCGAGCATCAACTTTGATGCGACGAAGACGGTAGATTACCGCAGCATGGCGAATCAAGTTGAGGGTGCGAAGTTGCAACTGCTCAATAAGAAATTGGGCTACTTGCCGACCCTAGGGGTGAGCTACCAAAACAACATTCAATACATGAGCAGCGAGGCCAACATCTTCGGCGATGCGGCCGTAGACATCCCAAGCAGCTTGGTGGCCGGTAGCATTAGTGTTCCATTGTTCACTTCAGGAAACGGACGCGCTCAAGTGCAGGAAGCTAAAATTCAGCAGCACCAAGCGGAGATCGGTTTGGCACAGATGGAGCAGGCCTTGATCATGCAGCACGCTTCTACAGTGAACGAATATTACCGCGCCATTGCGGATTATTTGGCCCAGAAGGAGAGTGCAGAATTGGCTCAAACCATTCGCAATCAACGCAGAAGAGAATATGAAGAGGGCGTAGGCTCCTCAACGGCACTGACGCAAAGTGAAACGCAGTACCAGCAAGCACTACAGTCAATGTTCTTGGCCGCACAGTCGGTCTTGGACCAACAAGCAGAATTAGAATACTTAATGACCCAACAACAACCTTCAAAATGAAAAAAGTACTCCTCATCGCCCCTCTAGCCTTTTTGGCGGCCTGTTCTCAGCCCGCTGTTGAAGGTGATTTACAAACGCTGACTTGGAAGCGCGACAGCACTAAGAATGTTGTGGATGCTTTGAATGAGCAAATTGCCCTTTATGATGCTGCCATCGCAGCAATGGACACAACTGTTTCATATGATGCAGTGACCGCTTATGAAGTTCAGCCGGATCAATTCGTTCACTTTTTTGAAGTATTTGGAACCGTCGAGGCAGATAAAAGCATCAATCTATTCCCACTCAACAGCGGAAAGGTGGAGCGCATTCATGTAAAGCCAGGTCAGCGCGTTAGCAAGGGCCAGCTCTTGGTTAGTCTAGATACCGACATGATGCAGAGCTCATTGAAGGAATTGGAAACAGCCATTTCATTGGCAGAGACCGTATTCAAAAAACAACAAAAGCTTTGGATTGATGAGCAAATTGGTTCTGAAATTCAATACCTACAGGCAAAGAATAACTACGACGGTTTAGTACAGAAACTCGAAACGGTTAAAGAGCAAATGGCCATGAGCGAAGTACGTGCGCCGTTCGCAGGAACCATTGACGATATTTTTGTGAAAGTGGGCGAATTAACAGCGCCTCAACTCCCTTCCGTTCGATTGGTAAACACCGCTGGGGTATATGTAAAGGCGGATGTTCCAGAAAGCTATTCAAACCGAGTACGAGTAGGCACGCCTGCAAATGTAGAATTCACATCAATGGACTATGAAGTGGCAGCTGAGGTACTTCAGGTGGGCCAGTTTATTCAAGAAGGCAACCGCACATTCTCCATCAACGTGAGTTTGCCTGCAGATCCGGGAACAGTGAAGCCTAATCAAATGGTCCATGTTTCGCTTCAAGATTATAGAAATGACAATGCATTGGCTGTACCGGCAAGTTTAGTTCAGCAAGATGTAGCAGGAAATGATTTTATCTACACGTTGAAGAACATTCCAAATACCAATCGCTACGAAGTTGTAAAAACTTGGGTAAGCACAGGACTTACGTTCGACAACAAAACCGAGATCAAAACCGGTCTCGAAGCGGGTTTGATGATCGTGGATAAGGGTTCTCGCAGCGTG
>JBEAPS010000066.1:0-5308 GCA_041164285.1 Pseudomonadota bacterium | reverse complement strand
AGCGTTCGTTCTGAGCCAGGATCAAACTCTTAAGTTTAATTTGGCTACATGATTATTTCAAAACGTTCATTGACGTTTGTTTGGTTAGACCGCGAATCTCGTTCATCGCTCTCCACACATCACTGTGCGAATCCCGATACTCAGATACGCGGCTCTTCCCGCACTCTGTGACTTCTTTCTTCTCTTTTCAAAGAACACTGCCAGTCGTTGTGATTGGCGAACGCGGTAGGTAGTCTGTTGGAAAGGATATGTCAAACAATGAATTTAAAAAAAATCTAGAAATATTTTAAATGAATAAAATTATAGGAAAAAGTATGAAAAAAATTTACTTAGCAGGGTCAAGCGGCCGCCTCGGCGCAGAAATCCAAGCGTCAGCTCAGCCTCGAAATCTGAGTATTCATCAACTCACACGTACAGATCTGCCAAACGTCGTTGAGTTGATGAAGCGAACCAGTAACGTGACCGAAAAAGTAGTCTTGCTTGATGTTTCACTCCCAGAAGGCACTGAGTCCCTCACTCAGTCACTCCTTGACAGTGACTGCGAGCAGCTTTGCGCTTTCGTTATCGGTGCAACAGGGCACACGCAAAGCACATTAAAAAAACTGGAACTGCTTTCAAAAAAAGTTCCGATAGTGCTGTCCTCCAACTTTTCACGTGGTGTTTTCTTATTTGAAGAGATTCTTAAAGCACGAACAACGTCCGGCGCTTCTGTTGCTGAACTCGCTCGGACACTCGGCTTCGACCTCGCACTTTGGGAGTCGCATCACACAAAAAAGCTGGACGCCCCGAGCGGAACGGCAAAAACACTCGCCGCTGCTGCAGGAGTTGAATCTGAGAAAGTGACCTCAACTCGCGTTGGCTCGGTCATTGGCGAACACGCATTACTGTTCAGTCAAGAAGCTGAAGAGTTGCGCCTCACTCACACTGCCCACGCGCGCCGATTATTTGCAGAAGGAGCCCTCTCCTTGTGCGAGAGGCTGTTTGACAAAGATCTTAAAAAACGAATCTATTCCATGTCCGAAGCATTGAATGAGCTCATCTCAATCGGAAAATGACTCAACCAACCCCTCGAGAGCATCCGTAGGGGATAAACACATCGATGTCGAATCGGTCGTTGACATTCCTATCAAAGGAATAAGCCCACTTTGCCAATACCAGTTGAGCCGCGCGACCGGGTCACTGAGAAGTTCAAATGCTGGACGCAGATGAAGGTGCATCTCGGTGAATTGCTCAGGGGGGTATCGCAATTGTAATTTGCGATATCGCCCCCGCACAATGGATTGCGGAGACCAAACGTCGATTTTGAGACTTTTTGCGGCGAGTTCTGGAGACAAATTTTCCGTTGGCTGAGCAGGACTCCATTCATGAGATATTGTTTCGCATGGAGTTTTACCCCGAGGTATGAGCTCAAGTCGAAGGAGCTTAATATCAACTGAGGCGCGCCGACGTGGTTCTAATGCATTCATTTGTCAACATCCTCCCTTTCGCGCACTTCTAATTCTGAACGGAGAAACTCTTTTATGTAGCGAATCGTTTGTTGAAGCTCTTCCTCATTAATGCACATTGCATTCTCAACGGCATTGAGAGCTCTGGGAATCAACGACTCGATCCCATCCTTTGAAAATTCCGCGGATAGGTGAGTCTTTTGCTCGCGGGGGAATGTTCCCGGCATTTCAATTACGCTCGCGATCGTATGTAGCCAGTAAGAATCTAATGACTGAGGGGCTGTTTTACAATCCAGTGCAACGGTCAAAGCCGCCGTAAAAAACCGGTGTTCCAGAGGGCTCAGCACCCAAGCAACGGCCTTAATAACGGCTGAGGGGTCTGCACTCAAAACCCAGTCTGAACTGCGACTCACCAAGATTTTCGATATATTTAAGTTCGGTATGGCCTTACCTGTAGCGAGCGAAAAGGTTGCCTCAGCAAAATGAAGGTAAAGATCGTCGGGCTCATGTTCCATCCTTGCACGTACCCAACGTAAAAACTCAACGAGTACATACTCAGCATAAACATGGCGACTCACGGATGCCGGTAAGAGATATTTTTGCACTCCAGATAGTATTAAAGAATCGAGTGCACTTATTTCCGCACGAAGATCGTCGGACAGCCTGCCAGCAGATTTTAACTGACTCAAAAAAGTTTGAAAATCGGCCGTTGATTGAACACACCAAAAAGCAAGTCCATTGCGCATTTGCGAAATGGAATTCATCTTCACACTCACTTCTTCCGGTTCTGAGCTCTGCAATTTTCGTAGTGCAAACTGTTCAACTGCTAAAATGGAATTAAGATGCTCCCACTCGTCTATCAATAAGCAAAACTCGCGTTGCAAAACGCGCACTTTATCGAAAACAACTTTGTCATCAAGTAAAGAACGCTTTGCACCTGAATCATAGTTATTCAGACCCAACACTTTCGCTATTGAAAAACGCTCTGGAAATGGTGAAAATCTACCTGCTTTACTAAAAGAAAAGCCGTATTCATTAACAGTAATTTGAACCTTTTCAACACCTATCTGTACCAAGAATTCAAATGAATCAATTTGTAAGAAGTGAATAAAGGTTCGGAACTGAAAATTCCGATCACCCTCAAAATAGGCGTAATACAAAGCAGTGTTAACAGCCCTCTCGACAATCAACAGCGTCTCATCGTCTAGCTCGACTTCAATTACAATTTGATTCAAGAAATCTTGAAAAAACCGAACAATCAATTGAACTTTTTGTTCGCGAATCAGAACACTCACGCCCGGATGACCTGATACAACACTGCCACGATACGCTGCACAGAACTCCGAAAATCCAGCAACATCGGAAATCGAATGAATCACTGTTTCGAACTGAACCCAGTTCTTTCGCAACAGAGAGATTATTTCTTTACTTTCTTCTTTTGAGGACACCGGTATTTCCTGTAAAAATTCAGAAACTTTCGAACTTTTCTTCAAGTGAATCAAGCTCGTCATCCAAGTCTTCACCATTTAAACTTCGCGCCAAGAGTGTTTCATATTCACTAATGAGAAGACTAAGTTCATTCCTTTTCTGTGTGTCATTGGACAAGCGCATCAATTGGCGTCGAGCTTTGATTAAAATCGCATTAGGCTGTGCTGGGTTGTTTCCTAACTCAACATGCTGAGTTTCCGCAGATGCAGAGCCCATTGGGAATTTTTTATCAGACGTGGAACTATTCTGCTCAGCGTCAAGCTCTTCAGTCACCATTTCACTTTCAGCTTCCTCTGAAACACTGAGACCCGCAGTGTCACCAAGCAACGAAACCCAGCCAGACACTTCTCCAGTGCGGCTATCGAAAACAGCCTCTGCAAGGTTTTCGGTTCCAAGTTGTTTTGCCAAAACATGAACCATGCCATTTTGATCATAAGTCAGCTGAATTTCGCATTTTGTTCCAGAGGGGCAGGGCTGCTGCAGTGCGAACAAAAATGTGCCTATCATTCGATTATCTGCGACAATGTCGGCTTCCCCTTGAACTACAATCACCTGCACAGCCATTTGATTATCGAATAGCGTATTGAAAAACTCACTCCGTTTGGAAGGCAAAGCAGAATTACGATGAATAATGGGAGCAACTCTGAGCAGGCCTCTGAGCTCTCGATGAAACTCATGTATCTTTTCACCAAGGACTACTTCTAACTGCTCCTCTGAAATGGTTTTGAGTACACCGAATTTCCTTGCGACGCATTTAAAATTTTCATCAATGCTTCGGCTATCTTCAGCTACTCCTACTCCCAGGGTATGACTACACACATCCACGAGTATCGTGCTGGGCTCGAGGCCCAAAATAATTGCAGATTGGATGGACGCACCCCAACTCACGGCTAGATCTGGCTCAAGACGAGCGTCCACCATGCAGTCTGGAAAGTATTGTTCAAGCATTTTTCGCACAAGAGCGACTCGGGTGCTCCCTCCGACGAGTAAGATTCTAGAAATGCTTTTGGGTCGTTTGCGCGCAGCATGAATCGCTCGTTCAGTAAGCACTAGTGTTTTCTCGATGAAAGGCGCAGCCAATGACTCGAAAACATCTCGCTCAAGTATCGTATCAATGTGAGCTGCGCCATTTCCAAGAGAGTCGCTTTGAACGTGCACAGAACCCTGAGTTTGAAATAGTTTTTTGGCATTTTCGGCTAACTTAAGCAACGACTTGAACTCTGGTGTCCCTGGCTTAATACGTTTTGCTGCCAGTGGAGGACTCACGAAAGACGCTAAATGCTCAGCCAAAGCATGGTCGATGTCATCGCCACCTAGCTGAACATCTCCCTCGCTCGCAAGTACGTTGAAGATAAGACCGTCACGCTCAACCACACTGACATCAAATGTTCCGCCGCCCAAATCGTAGACAACGAGATTCTCGCGTTCGACGTCGCGAACATCGGGAAGCATACTATAGGCCAACGCCGCGGCTGTTGGCTCATTAACAATACGAAGGACATTCAATCCCGCGGCATTCGCTGCAGAAATAGTTGCCATTCGCGCAGCATCGTCAAAGTGAGCTGGCACTGTAACGACAGCCCAAAGTCCATTGTGTGCTAACAATTCATTCTGCAAGACTTTGTGACTAAGCAAGTGCTTTAGGACGGATTCAGCTGCTTGTTCAGGAGAGTAGTTTTTCCCATTCGAATTGAAAAACTGGTCTGGAATGCCCATCTGTCTCTTGGTGCTACGGATGAGCTCTGAAGCATCATCGTTCGTTACTTTCACCGCATCATGACCAACAAGCTCTTTTTGAGCCTTTGGGTCCCAGTGAATGACTGATGGCACAAGATGATAAATGTCACCATATTTAAGAGTTTCAGGCTGCTCACGATGCTCCGTGAAGACAGAAACAACTGAATTTGTTGTTCCGAGGTCTATCCCGATGGCCTTAATCCCACGCGGCGGCTTTGGACATTGATTTTGCTCACGGGCTGACAGAACGGACGAAGGTCGTGTAGAGTTTGTTTTGGGTCGGAATGGAACCACAGTCATGTACTCATCTACTCCCTGATGTAGCGTTCATCGTTCTGAACCCTCAATCTATAGCTGCGCCGAGGCGAGAACACAATGAATGAAAGAAAGAGCCAAGCTACCCTGCAAAATAAACGCTCATTTCCAATAGAGCACGATAAGTACAAAAGTATGGCCGTGCGTCTTATCATGCCAAGTGATCTGAACGCTGCTAACAGGCTCTTTGGTGGTCGCCTTTTGGAATGGGTTGACGAAATCGCCTCTCTTTTCTGCATGACACAACTCTGCAGAAAGCAAATTGTAACCAAAAAGATTTCAGAAGTGATATTCAATGAGCCTGCGGACCAAGGAGATGTCCT
>JBEAPS010000065.1:0-3349 GCA_041164285.1 Pseudomonadota bacterium | reverse complement strand
CTGCTCACTGAGGGGCACAATCCTCTTCAGCCCTCAAATCCATCGGCTCTGCCTGTAGTTCCTTCAGAGCGCATAGTTGTGACTTCTATGAACTTGGGTTCAGCACTTGCCATCTCAACGGGAGAACCCACCGCATTCAAGCGATTCCCTGTTGCACTTGATGCTCCTGCCAGCAAAAGGTTGGGTTGGTTGTCGGCTCAGGAACGTTTGATTGGAGCAGGGGGCTGGCTTGAAAAAGTGTCCATCGGCACGGCTCGGCAGTTTGCAGAATGCTCTCCCGAAAATGTCGACGTGTATTTTTTCACATCAGATGGCGAGGGAGTGAATAGGTTTTCCAAAATGGTTTTTCTAGGCTTGTTTGTGGACAGACCTTTGCGCGGGTTGTTAGCTAAACAAATCGAGAATCCTAGTTTTGATATTGCTGCAGCTTTGGCTGGAAAGCTTCCGAACGTTCCACCTCTTCCGCTCAGTTTAGAAGAGCAAACGGCCTTCAAGTCAACTCTCGAATCAGCTGATAAGTTGTTTGGTGAACAGCGTTCTTGGATGGCGCGTCTTGGCAATTGGCCGGTGAATTTTGACTTTGTGAATCCATCTGAGGCAACCGAAAATCAATCGTCAGTCAACGTTGTCTTTCGTTCCAACAGGCGTGCCATGATGCTTGCCTCGTACGAATACACTCGAAAAATTGCAGAGAGAAAAGGACTTGGGAGCACCAGTATGCTGCTCTGGAACAAGCGTCCCGAATCTGTGCTTGGTGCCTCTAGGCCTGAAACTGTGCTTGACCTCATCAAAGACGTGATGCCACGACCGTCGTTGACTACTGAACTTTAGGCGTTCGTCCTGATGGCAAAACGGTAGCTGTCTTTGCCGCTTCCGCGGCAAAATCATTGCGCACCTTGATAAAGTGCTTGGCTGCAGCGATGAGTTCCTTGACCCGAAATGGCTTTTGAAAAATCGCGTCAGCACCAATTTCATGCGCGTCTTCACGCAGTACATCGTCGTAAGCTGTCATGAAAAACAAGGCTGGTAAGAGGTCTCGTTTATTCTGAGCGATGTTTTTCAACAGGGCTTGACCATCGATCCCGGGCATGCGCACGTCAGAGATGATCAGGTCGAGATTTTGATTGAGTTGTTCGCAGCATTCTTTTCCACGAATGCCATCAACGGCCGTTGTGACCTCCCAGCCATGTTGCTCTAGATGCCACTTGAGCTCTTCAAGAATGGCTGCCTCATCGTCAATAATCAACGCTTTCAGCTTTTTATCCGGCACATCGACTCTCCTTACCTGGCAGCTGAGTTCGATATCGACAGTGTTTCTTGGATGTTGAGGGTATTCTCAACTGAACGAGAAATGCGCTCAATTTTCGGCCTCTTATCCCGATACCTTTAGTGAATGGCGAAGGGAGTAAGCTTGAACGACACAGAATCAAAAAAAAGTCTGAGTGCATCAGGAACACCAGCCGAGTTGAGCCGTCAACTTGGGGTCGATGCGCATGAAATTCTCGCAGCAATCAGCGCAGCGTCTCTCACGCCTCGTATCAGTCCTGAAGGCGACGCCGTGTATGACGTTGAGCCTGTCATCGCAGCTGTTGTCGAACACAAACGTATTTTTAGTGCAGCCCAAGATCCTCACATCAAAAATATGATTCGAGACTGCGTGTTATCCTCCGCTGAGTCAATTCGACACTTCATTAAAGAAGAAAACAAAACAGCCTATCAGATTAAACAGATGACCGAATCCCGATTTATTGAAGTTCTCAGTCAAGTGGGAGTGTCATTAGGGCGTTTGGAAGCGTTTATGGCTCAGGCAAGTCGTGTAATGCATCAAATGGATGCCAGACTGACGAGTTTTGAGCGTGCACAAAAGTCTGATCGCGAGACATCGAATACATTCTCTGAGAAATTAACTGCTCAAACACAGCCTGAACTAGACCATGTTGCACCAACAGGATCTGTTGGCACATTGCCTACTGAAGAGAAGCTCAAATTGACCGTGACCACACAGTCAGTGCCTGTCGAAGAGCTGAGTAATATTCAGCATTGGCAAATATTTGAAAACTATTTGTCTCAAATGCTCAATACATCAGGTTCAATGGCTGAGAGTGCACGACGCAAGTGGTTCGATGATGTCAGGGCTCTCATTTCTATGGGTAGTTTGGAAGTTCGTGTCGAGGGCGATACTTTAATTGCTAGGATTTCTCCAGCACTCATGAATCATTTCGAAACTGTCGTTAGCAAACTTCCGAAAGAAAGCGAGGTTCTACCGTACTTCGAGGAATACTATGACTGGGTGAAGGCTCACCTTGACGCAGGCTATCCTGCTCTCCTTCTTTATCTCATCATTTTGTGCAATCGGGGTGGTCAAATGTCTTGGTTCGGGTTCTTGAGTACGTTCGTCAACGAAGGCTAAATCCCCATGTGGAAAGTGAAGACACTCGAAATTCAGAACCCTGCTGGTCTCTTAGTAGATTCTCACCTTGACTGGTCGGGTGAAACTTATTTGTTCGGACCTCAGCGTGAGATCTTGTTCATAGCGCTCAGTCAGTTTGTTCTCCGTCCAAAGGTTGTCGTGAGCCTCGGGTTCAATCCGCGGGCGCAAATGTTTCGCAGTTTGCAGAACATATTTTCGCTTGCGGAAAAAATTTTAAATTTGAATGCCAATTGCGCTTCTGACAGCATGATTGGCGCAATCGTTTCAGGCGAATTAGAGAGACCAAAAAACGAACTTCAGACTTCGAGTATTCAAAAAATGCTCCGTGCCGAAGTTACACTCTTCCTCGCGTCAGTTTCGGTCGACTCGAGCCATTTATCAGAAGATGAACTACTACGCATTTTCGAATATCTTGCCTCCGTCAACTCGCAAACCGACGAGATGCTTCCTATTGTGCTTGAGCAAATTTTGGGGCGAAAGGTTCGGAGTATCTTTGAATTACTCACAAGCGAGATATTCTTTTATCGTGCATCTGGCTTAAAAGAGATGCGACAGAAACTCTATGAGGCAGAGCGTACTTTGTCAGTCTATATCGTAAATATGCGATTACCTGATTGGAAGAGCGAACAGATTGCTCCGGCACATTTGTCACTCAAGACTCCCTCAAACGCCCCGAAAGCTGTTTTTATACCATTTAGTAGTTCAGGCACCGACTCAAAAGCCAGTGAATCAGTTGAAGAAATTTGCTCGTACTTGCGTGGCAGGGGAGTCGACAGCTTCTATATTGTGGAATCCTTTGTTGAACGGCTCCGTTGGATCGAGCGTATTGCCGTTCGTCGTCAATTGGACAGACTAAACTCTGTGCGTGCAGACCCATTACGTGCACAGGCATTTTTTGATGCAAGAGCGGGGCGCAAT
>JBEAPS010000064.1:0-6149 GCA_041164285.1 Pseudomonadota bacterium | reverse complement strand
TCTTGATCGGCCTGTGGGCTGGCTGAGTGAAGTCTTGCTGATTGATGGGGTTGAATATTTCTCTGCGCTTTTGCACGAAATTTCCCTCGCAAAGAAAACCATTTTTATTGAGACTTATATTTTAGAAAGTGGGCAGAACACTTTCCAAATTCTCGACGCACTCGTTTGTGCAGCAAACAGGGGGGTGAGGGTATGTTTACTGGTCGATGGGGTTGGCTCTTCGAATTGGATTTCCGAAACTTTAGCCAGTCTCCGCATTCATCCTTTTGAAGTGCGAGTATTTCATCCGCTTCCTTGGCAAGCCTTTCCGCAGCTGCGTCGATTGAGATTGTCGTTCTTTTCAAAGTTATTTGACCTTATGGGAATTGCGAATCGACGTGATCATAGGAAGATGGTGTTGATTGATGATCAAGTGGCTTTCGTCGGTAGTCTCAATCTGAGTGATGTTCATGTTTGTGAGGGAAATCTCCAGAAGTGCTGGCACGATGTAGCAATCCGTGTGGAAAGTTCAGACTGCGAGGTGCTTAGAGAATTATTCCTTAGAACATGGTACCGTAGTTGGCGCATTTTTGAAAATGAGGGACTTCGACCGCCGTCTCGGAAATCCTTTTTAGCTCTTGGCAAAGATCATCCTTTGATATTGCGCAACGACACGAGATTTGTCCGTTTCAAAGCCTACTCATGGCGTCTGAGGAAGATAACTGATGCTAAAAATAGGATTTGGATAGCTAATGCATATTTTGTTCCTTCGCGAGGTCTGCAAAGAGCCTTGATGAAGGCAGCATCGCGTGGGGTTGATGTTCGGATTTTGCTCACGGCTGAATCGGATGTGAGGTTCATGCCTTGGATCGCTAGAACATACTATGCCGCACTTGTTCGGAGTGGTGTGCGTTTGTTTGAATATCAGCCAAAGATACTTCACTCAAAGGTTATTTATATCGACGACTTTGCTATCATTGGATCATCAAATTTGAACCACCGCAGTCTGTTGCATGACCTTGAGCTTGATGTTTTAGCACAGGAGAATGAAACGGTGCTGCGAATACATAAAATGTTCGAAGAGGATTTTATAAATTCCACTGAGATAGAAAACGATGAAATGGCCAGATTGTCCTTCTGGCAGGAGCTAGTTGTAAAGGTGCTGCTATATTTCAGACGGGTTCTCTAGGAGTGAATGCCATGAGAGTGGTGACGTATAATATTCATAAAGGTTTTTCTTTTGGAAACCGTCAATTTGTCTTAGACGATATGCGTCATGCTCTTCATAATTTAAATGCCGATGTGGTTCTGCTTCAGGAGGTGCAGGGCGAGCATAAGCGTAAGGCACGCGCAGTTCCGAACTGGCCCAACTCAGAGCAACACATTTTTCTGGCTGACGGTCATTTTGATTACAAGGTGTACGGACGAACTTGGGACGGTTTTGATGGTCATCACGGCAATGCAGTACTCAGCCGTTATCCAATTATTTATTCAAACAATATTGATATTTCCAATGTTTTTTTTCAGAAGCGATCGCTTCTTCATGTCATTGTTATGGTGTCTCCGGAACGTCCGCCAGTGCACTTCATCTGCCTACATTTTGACCTACATGAAAAAGGTCGCTTGTCTCAAGTGAATCGCTTGATACAAAGGATTGAGCAGGCTGTTCCGCATCATACTCCACTTGTTATTGCAGGCGATTTTAATGATTGGAGGGGGATAATTTCACATCATCTTGTTGAAGGGTGTGGGGTAGAGGAAGTGTTTAAGCGCAATCACGGCAAGTACGCACGATCGTTTCCGAGCTCTTTCCCTTTGCTTCCACTTGATAGGGTTTATGTACGTGGCCTTGATTGCAAAACCGCCTCGTGCCTGACAGGTCACCCTTGGGGCCGACTTTCGGATCATGTGCCACTTGTTGCTGACTTCACTTTCCGTGATGCGCTGACAAGTTCCGGCCCAGCGCTATAGGTGATTGCGCTTTAGGTTTGGAGGCGTCTTCATATGCAGCAGAAAGTTTAGCGAGATTGGCTTTCACTATGCTTCTGTCCAGTTCTGCGAGTCCTTCGGCAGGTCGAGCATTTTTCACCCTATTCAAAGCACTTCGTATCTGTGCAATTTGGGTTGCTCTTTTATCTTCTGAAAGTTGTGATTGCTTGTCTATAATTTTGTAAGCTGTCTTTATGGTGCTTTTCATTGGCTTTTTAACAAAGCTAGGAAGCGGCGTGGTGAGGTTTTCAAGTACAGTAGTCCCTTGAATTAAGCTGGTGACAACGTAATCTGCCGGATTGCCCAAGTCTCCCTGATTGCAATCAAGTCTTTTCTCCAAGTCTTCATCGGTACAAAATATCAACGATGTCTGTGGATTTTCATTGAGGTAGCCCCATCTTATAGCCGCCACATCATATGAGCCCGGAACGCGTCTGATATTGGTAATAAATCCTGGCTCATAATCCATAACTGAGCTTGATATTCCGTCGGCATCAATTTGGGTTGATCCCGCGAAGTTGTGACGAAGGCCGAGTGAGTGGCCGAATTCGTGCATAATGACGCTATAATAGTATCCCTTTACGTATTCGTCCGCGCTTGTCGACTGAGCATCTGCAAAAAAACTAATGACTGGATTTTCGCCAGCGCCTTCAATGAGCGGAACGTTTCCGATTTTTCCGGTGAGATTGCTAAATTTAGGAGCTACTTCGCTGGTATATTTATATATTTCTTCAAAAGTCTTTTGAGTAGTGTTTCCGTTGATAAGTATCTGGGTCGAGATTACTTCACCCGTTAGTGGATTCACCATTGTAGGAGCATAGCCGGCCCAAGGGACGCTATTGTCAAGATTATCAATCCATTTAACGACGTTGTATCTGGGATCTCCCAAATCAATGCCTTCATCTGCAATTTCCGTTTTGAATGCATCGAAGCCAAAAGCAATGTTCCAGCTTTCGATCGAAGCTCTACCCACATCTTCGTACTCGTTCGGAAAATCTTTCAGATAGATGATTTTCTGTCCGGAAACTCTGTTGTCTGTGTCTATTTTGTAATGCGCAATCGGTGAGTTTTCCGAAGCTTGAGCGGAGCGGGATGCTGGGAAAAATCCGATATTCTGTGCACGAGCTCGCTCGACGGTGCGATCTGTCAAACGTGGGTCTTTGACCTGGCGCTTTAAGAAAAGTCTGATTTTTATCTGACCAGTTTTACTCTGGTCACCATTTGCGGGTTCCTTCGCAAGAGTGAATGAAACTTTATGGATGATGTCCACTATGACAGTATCAGGGTCCTGAACAACTTGAACAACTCGTGGTGCGTCGACGGTTTGCCAGCTGCCAGCATCACGGCCAGCCTCGTAGTCGATGGTAGCGCCTCCAATGCCGTTCCAAAGGCTGATGTCATTTCCAGCAGATGAAAAATCCACCTCGACCCGACCATCTGGAAGTTGAATGGCATCAAACGCCAATAGTTTTTCAAGGCCAGTGGGACCATCTGTGGCAACGACAAGTTGAGTTCCGGGTTTATCGATATTAATGAGAACGAGTTTGCTTTCTACCGGTCTGAAGTTCAAATTCAGTGCATTGTCGAAGAAGTCCTGAGTTTCGATAACGTTGAGACCGAACAAAAACGTGTCAGTCAGGTCGCGCTGTTCAAGGTAAGCCTTGCTCTCGTTACTGCGCAAAAATTGTACTTGTGAATCTGGCGACGAGCGGTGGCCATCACAGGCAACTGTCAGACTCAGTGCCGCTAATGCGCTGAGAAGTGTGAGGCTTGCCAAGTTCGTTTTCTTCATCTTTACTTCCCTCATCACATCGTTTGCTGCTTGCGGCCCCTGATTGCGGTTAGCCGGCCGGCCAGTTGTGGCTATGAGGGTATGCAGTGTGAGTCAATATGAATTTGCTGCATTGTAATTATATTAATAATATCGATGACTAAACTACAAGCTTCGTGGTGCATCAAGAAAAGGTACGACTTCATGACTGACCCCAACCGTTCATTCATTGTCTATTCGGATGAATCATGGCTGGTGGTTGATAAGCCCTATGGCATGGCGACTCATGGTGGTGACGCTGGCGAAGTGGGTGTGCAGGAATGGTTGGAGTTGCACCTGGATCTCAGGTTGTATGTGTGTTCTCGTCTCGACAAAGGGACTACGGGACTGTTGTTGTTTGCCCGCACCAAAACTGCAAGTGCGCAGGCTGAAGAAATTCATGTTGCCGAGACGAGCGAGAAGACCTACTTTTTTCTGGCAACTCAAGATGTGCGCTCCGAAAAGTCAGCGAGCTGGGTGTGTGATAGTCCCCTCGACGGGAAAAAAGCTTTCACCAAGTTTTGGTTCGAGCGCGAGGTCTCCCCAGGACACTTTCTCTACAAAGCTGTGATTACACGAGGGCGCATGCATCAAATTCGCAGGCACGCATCATTCTCTGGTTGCCCTTTGTTGGGAGATACGGAATATGGTGGCAGCTCTGCGCCACGAATTGCGCTTCATTGTGCAAAGCTGAGTTGGCCTGGAATTGAAGTGACCTGTGAGTCTGCCTTGCCCCTTTCATTCTCATCTGAGACGCAATCAGAGGGACTTACTTCAATTGAGCTTGCGGTTGCGCTGGAACGGCGCGGTAGCTGGCTAAAGGCGGTGACCGATGCTTGGCGTGTGGTGCAACGGGGCGAAGTGAGTGAGTTTGACCTTTCGGTCGATGTATACTCTTCGTATGCTCTGGTGTGGATTTATGACGAATCTGACCGCATTCGCTTGGAGAACTGTTTGCAACGGTTCTTTGTCTGCTTAAGTAAATATGTGAGTTTGCATGGTGTGGTATATCGCAGAGTTTCAAAAAATCCTCACAAGAAGGGTTTGGTTTGCGAAGAATGGACCAGAGGCGAAGTGCCTCCGTTGAATCTGCACGTCACTGAGCATGGCTGGAAAGTGGGAGTTGCTCTTTCTGGACGTCAGCACGTTGGTCACTTTCTCGACCACAGAGACAACCGGCGCCGTATTGAATTGCAAGCAGCCGGAAAACGTATTGCGAATTTATTTTCATACAGCTGTGGTTACGCAGTGGCAGCTGCTGTTGCTGGAGCTGAGGTGGTTGTCAACGTCGACGCATCCGCTAGCGCTCTCACGTTAGGGAAGAATAATTTTGCACTCAATCAATTGACGGAATCAGGAGTTGGAAAATTCGTTGAGCGCGATGTGCGCCAGTGGCTCCAAAAACAACGTGAAAAAATAATTCGTGGAAAAGATTCCGGCTGGGACATTATAATATGTGATCCTCCAACATTTTCATCGACAAAGAGTGGAGGAGCTTTTCAAGTGCGGGATGAGTGGGATGAGCTGGTTGCCGATTGTGCTACTATTCTCAAAGGTGACGGCCTTTGTTTTCTTTCGAACAACTGTCAAGCCGAAGAGCGAAAGCATTTTGAAAAAGCCATGAGGGTGCATTTTTCATCGGTGCAACGCCTTCAAGCACCGTTTGATTTTCCGAAAGTTGCCAATCGGAGTCATTCAGTATTTTACCTTTGTAAGAAATAAATGATCTCAGTGGGTAGATGGGCGAAGCACAAAAAAGAGTGGGGTGCCTTTAATTCACCCTAAACGGAATAGAAATGGACTTCGTTTGGGAACAAGCCGCATTTGGGTCTTCAGATTCAGAACAGCATCGCTCTCCAGTAAGCTGCGCCAGTGAGTTCCTTGGGAGCATGTTTGAACGCACAAAAGCTGACTGCAATGTTTCGCCAGGTTTTACTGTGAAATCAACGCTTCTGACGACTCCACCCGCGTCGCGGACCTGGAGATTTGAAATGCGACAGAAGCGTTCAACCTTTGCGCGTACTGGTTGAAAATTTTCAATAAACTGGCTGAGAATAACATCTTCTGTGAGGGGATATTCTAGCGCAGCTCCAACAACTCCGGTGTTGTTGATAACGGAGTTGTATTGATCGCGTGGTGCCAGACCCAGACGCGAAGATGATGGTGTTGAATGGTAAAATTTAAGACGCTTGAGGGAAAATGCCGCCTGTTGGATTTTTTGCTCAAGATTGCTCGTCGAAAAGTTGGTACTTACCCGAGAAACGTAATCGTAACCGGGATTGTCTGTGACCATCAGCACAATTTTGTCAGCTTTGGCTCGATCTGGATTACTTGAAGTGTCACTGATAAGCATATCGATTGCCTTTGCGAT
>JBEAPS010000063.1:0-3273 GCA_041164285.1 Pseudomonadota bacterium | reverse complement strand
AAAGAAACAATTCTTCACTCGCAGAGCGGCTCATTCCAACGGAACCGCCAAAGGTGGTATGCACATTCGGGGCATTGATACCCACAACCCCCAACGACTCCCTGGGTTCCAAATAAAGCTTAGCTTTTTCGACGCTCTGCTGAAGCGGCACTGTCACAAGTTCCTCAGATTCAACAACGACAAAGACCAACAACACAACCGATGACAACGCATTGAGCAAAGCCATTCCCCGCACCGTCGTCGCAGACATGATACCCGAGCGCCGCCCCCGCCGAATTCCAACGGAAATCCATTGCGCCAGCGAGAATGACGACAGCAGAGACAGCACACCAGCACCAGCAAACGAAAAGCCAAACACCCAGCGTCTTTCGAAAAAAACATCAACGTAGCCAAGAAGCATTGGTGAATCAGTAAAGAAACGAAATGGCGCAGAAAAGTTTGTCAGAAAGAGAGAAGCAATGAGCAACAGCACGGCTGGCATAAAAAACGCCAACGCACGTGCCAAAGGTATCAACCAGTGCCGATTGCGAAACACCCATGAAACGGGGTCGGCTTCACTCAGCGAAGCTGCCCAAATCGCGATAACAGGAGTTATCGAAAACAAGAGGAAAAAGGAATCCCTCACAACAATAAAGAACACACTCCAAAGTGCTAAAAGCAAAAACAGCCAGAGTGCACGCAGCCGTGAAAAAGAAGAGTGTGTTGAGGGATTTATCTTTTCTAAAGCCGATAAGGAATTCCCGTTGGTTACCGAGGCATCGATGCAATAGCATGAGAGGATCCAAGAGCCCAGATAGGAAAAAAAGAAAAGAAGAGAAATTAGGGAAAAAAAAGGGATCACTAGGTTTTCAACGAAAGTTGGTGCGGCAGGACTCAGCGCTGCGGAATGAGTCAACGACGCCAACGAAGACTGTGCCGCTGTGTAAGGTGAAGTGTACGAAAGGCTGATACAGACAACGCAGGATAGTAGAACTTGGCTAACGAGTGACTTTTGGACTCGGGCATCATCACTATTTTCCGAAATTCGCTCGTCACGTCTGAGTTTTTGTATTTGTATCAACGTTATGAGAAGCAGCGAACTTAAAGAAAGACAGATGAATCCATACCAACCTTCAAGTAAATAAGCACCGGTCAGTCCCAGCCCCGTAAAAAGGTTTTCCCGAATAAAAAAAAATCTATCTTTAGACTCAGACAGCAAATGCCGGCAGTGAGAACACAAAACAATGACAGCGCACAACTGATAAGCCATGTCAGAGGACAACACGGCGGCAACCGCAGGCACGGCAGCAACCAGCAACAGAAAGAAAACGGGAGACACTGAAAGATCAAAGCTCCGCCTGTCTTCAAAGCGAATGACTCCGCATCTCTTGCGATATCGCTGCCAAAACGAGTGCAGAGTCATGACACTCAGGACCGCAAAAAATAAACTCAGAGCACGTCCGGAAAAGGCGCTCACACCGGAAGACGCACCATCAACGAATGAACTCACAAACGCAAGAATCTGATGGTATGCATTGACATCGCCCTGCGAAAGGTCAGGCGCGAGCTCAGGCGTCGGCGCCGACCTATTAGAGTCTTTCACAAGAGTGGCAGCAGCTCTGTGGATCGACTCAAAGGTATCGAACGGTTCAATCGGCAAGGTTCGAAACCAAACAAACACAATGAGACACAAGGTGACAACGAGGACTCCCGAGCTCAACAAAGCTTGCAACATCCTCCTGATTCCAGAGGGTGAGGAATCAGGATTCATGCGAACCTCCGGAATTCAATTCTCCGGCCTCTATTCTTTTCTCAATTTGACTCAGAAAACCGTGCAGCATATTTGCCTCTCGTTCAGTCAGGCCTGACCGATTGAGTACACGGTGATAGTAATGCAGCAACCGATCCGGATTGCCATCGCGCGTGAGTCCGACGGCAACCATCACCTGCCGCCAATGCTCAACAAGACTGTGCATTCCGTCAGCAGAAACAGGGTGCTCGCTTTCAAATCGGGTCGTGACAGTGGGTTTGTGTCCCTTGATCTCGGGTGTCTGCCAGACACTGCCCGCAAGAACCGCTGTCACCGCTTGGCTTAAGTTCATGGAAGGCACGGATGTGTGCGTTGGTAACGCGCAGATATGCGTGCAGAGGGTCAGATCCGCTTGAGAAAGCCCAGTGTCTTCAGAGCCAAACACAAGGCATGTGAGCCCTGGCTGCTGAACAACGTCAGGTAGGTCGGACCATGTGATGTCCGGCCGGCGCAGATCGCCTATCCGACGACTCAATCCAACAACACACTGTGCACCTTTCAAAGCGTCAGCCAAGGTTGCGCACTCTTTGAAGCTCAACAGTCTATCTTGGGCATGGTAAGTTGCGAACGTTTTCGCCTCATCACTCCGGATGTCGCAACGCGGGGATACAACGCAAATATCCTCAATGTTAAAGTTACCGCAGACCCGCGCGATGGATCCAACATTTCCGGCATGCATGGGTGAGACAATAACAATACGAATCATGATTTGATGCATTCCCTCAAGTAGAGTTCACGAAGCTTTTTTTGCGCTGCCAGTGAGGCCTCCAAATGGTGTTCCTTCCACTCAGAGTGCGAATTCGGACCGACCCGATTGCTCACCCCGAGAACAGCCCCCCAAGCAACGCCAGCCATTCGCGCAGCTTCGGCCACACCGTATAGCTCAAGATTTTCAAGCTCACCCCAGTGTGCAAGACTCTGGGCCAAAGATTCGTCGGTGGTGATTCCCGGTGTCGATACGCACACGACACCCTGCTCGCCAGATGTTGAAAGAGCTGCCTGTGAACGCACGATACCCTGATGAGCGGATGGCAGATAAGTCGACTTGGATTGTAGGTCACCATCCGTCCAGACAGCCTCAGAGCAGACGTGAGCAGTCCCTAGACCCAATGCACTTGAATAGGCACCTGCTGTTGCAGCAAAAAAAACGGCCTCCGGATGACCGTCGCTTGCTTGCGTCAGCGCCAGAACCCTGGCCACTTGAGCAGCACCACACACAGAGCCAACACCGGTGCACAAAAATCCCACAGCTCCAGCGAGAAACACGGATTCCGACGTTCCGGACTGACTGAGATCAAATCCAAAGTCCTGTCGCAAAGCCAGTTGCTCAGGCATCCAAGCCGAAACGACCCAAAAACGCACCGATGCATAGTTCTGAAGAGAGTTTGTCATACATCACTCACTTTGCAGCTGCTCGAGGGTTTCGTTCAATTCTAGCCACTGAGCCTCATGTTCGGCAAGCTTGGCCTGACACTCCTGTAAGT
>JBEAPS010000062.1:0-7285 GCA_041164285.1 Pseudomonadota bacterium | reverse complement strand
TTATTTCCCGCGCTCCCTCAGCGCTGAGTGGCTGAAGTGACGCAGAAATTTCGAGTTTGCCACTTCCAAGATTCGGTATCACAAATGATTGCGATTGAAACTCTTGTTTCTTAATTGTGAGCACAATGGTTGCGTTGTTGGCTTGCTTTGCAATGTCGCTCACGGCGGTATTGAGGGGTGTTTTACCGATCACTTGACCCGATTTTTGACCGGGAATTTCAAGAACGACGTCGGCACCTGTGGGCACAGAATTGATCGATACACTCGCACATGCCGTGTGCAGAAGTGCAGTTACGCTGATGAGCGTTGGAATAATGCTTTTGTTCACGTTTTTAAACATTTTAAGTTTATTCCCTTTTCTGCGGGCCTTCGAATGAAAATTTCAACACTCGAAATTTTTAAAAGTGTATTCATATTCGACCTGTTCATATAATCCTTAGATGCTCACTTCGTCAGGACTGAGGTAAACAGGGAAAATATTACCCAAAGCCGGCTGAACATTTCTTTGAAACCTCCGATTTCACTCAGGACAAAGAGTATTTTCTTTGATTGTAGTTAATGAGGAGTGCATGAAGCTGAGCGCGCAAAACAAAAACAACACATGCCTGATGCAGCGCTTTGGAGTGCGCTGGCTCGCTGTGATTTTTGTTCTGGCTATTGGCATTATTCCACTGCTCAACGCAAGTGCACAAACGAGCGGCCGTGCAAGTTTGAATCAAACTCTCGATGCCAAAGTGGCTGAGGCAGAGGCATATTTGGAAGAGCGTCTTAACAAACGTCTTGAAGCTGTTGCTGAACCACCCTTTCTCACCATTGTTCAGGTCGATTTTCCCGCCTCGAAGCTCAGCGCTCTTCGAAAGAGCACTGGTGGAAATGTCTCGAAGCTTTCTCGTGGCGCAATTTCTAAGGGAGTGAGTGGCGACGATGCCCTCATTAGCCTCCTCAATGCGTTTACTCCGCTTGAAATTCTGGCCAATGCAGCAAAGGTCACTGTGACTGTGACACTTGACCAATCATTCCCCAAGGAGTCGATCGCAGACCTGCGCAACTCACTGGAGACCTATTTGCGGCTCAACAAAAAACGCGGCGACAAGATGAACATCAATCAAAAAGACCTCACCGCCGGCCGTTCTAAGTCTAAAGTTGAGCGCGCCGAAAAAGAAAGTGAACAATATAAGAGTCAGATCGAAAATTTGCAGCGTGAACTAGAAGCCATCCGCCGGCGAGAGGTTGACGCCCAGCGTGAGGTGTCTGAGGCAAAACGCAAAGAAACCGATGCTCTTTCTCAATTGCGTGAAGCGCAACGTTCCACAGAAGAAGCCAAAGACAAAGTCCGCGATGAGCAGAACAAAACGAATCGTGCTGAGGAAGAACGTCGCAAACTGTCTGCTGAAATAGATACCTTGAAAAAACAAATTGTGGACTTGGAAGAGAAAAACAAAGACTTAGCGACTGATAGCAACTCACCTGCCGGTAAATTCAAGAAACTCATTGCCGGTTTCGAGTTGCCATTGACGATCATTCCATCTGTTTTAATTGCACTCATTGGAATTCTTGTCATTGTCCTCATGCAAACCTCAAGAGTGAAAAGCTCAAATAATGAAATGAACGCAACTATGATGCAGGTGTCCACTGCAGTTGCAAAGATTGGTGAGTCGATTGTTCAAGCGGCAAAGGTACAAGGAAAGCAGCAAGGCGAAGCGATCAACATGGCAGGTGGGGGAGCAAATGCAATGCAGCCCAACCAGCTTTCTTCAGGCGGCGACTCCAATACCGAAGAGCTTCTCGCACTAGAAAAGGAAGCGCAAGGATTGCTCGAAGACATGAAAGCAACGCGCTATATTATGCTCAGCGTTCTTAAAGACTGGGTCGCTGACAAGCGTGAGCGAACCAAATTCGCAGGCTTCTCGGAAGCTATTGGTCCGAACGCCGCCCGCGAAATTTGGAAAAGCTTTCCTAAAGAAGAAATAGAGCTTCTGGGTAATGCCCTGTATGAACCGATGGCTAAAGCTCAAGCCTATAAAGTGGTTCTTCAGCTGTATCGAATCACTGGCCGTGAAATCAGCCGCAAGCCGAGCTACTTCAACAACCTTGATATGATTTATTTGATCGCTGCCACCGACGTCGAGTTGGGCAATGCACTCTCTGAGGCCGAAACTGCTGAAGCCGCACGATTGCTTGTGCTCCTGACACCGGAGCGTTGTTCGCGCGTGATTCCCAACATGAGGAATCATGACAGCGAAGAGCTTCTCGATGCAATGCGAGAGGCTACAAACACGAGCGAGGAAGATGCCAAGGCAGCGCTCGCCGATATTCAAGGTAGAATTAAGAGTGACCGCGGCGAATCACGTTTTGATGTATCTAACCATTTGATGCTCATGCTCGATGCAGCAAATCCGGAAGTGAGAACAGCAGTCAGCCGTGTTCTGCGCACCGACAAGCAGCTCTCGGCTTCTATGGGTGCGCGAGTCGTGACAATTGAGGAAGTCCTGAGGCTCGACGATGAAACTCTTTCTGAGCTTCTCACAGAGCTAGAACCGGCAGATGTTGCAGTGCTTCTCGTTTCTCTTCCTGAAGAACTCAACGAGCGTATCAACCAATTCTTCACTTCAGCAAAAATTCAAGCAGCCATTCGACAGGAGCTTGAAAAATTCAACCGCTCAAGAACTGCCCGCAAGCGAGCTGAATTTGAAGGTCAGAAAATTCAGGCAGCACTCATTCGGCAGGTCAAAGACATGCGCGATCAGGGGCTTATCGAAATGGCTGAAGGTGAGGGCGATGAGGCTGAAGATGATGAGGACGAAGGAAATGAAGAGGAGGCATCTTAAGATGACTTCTCTCGTTCAAACCAAGGATAGGGTGAGCACATGACTTCAACCGTCATTGGTTTCATATTGGCATGGGTGTTTGCTGGGTACATCATTCAGCACTCCATCAAAGATCTCAAAGTACTCAATGACATTCCGGGTTTGTTGCTGATTGTGGGGTCAACTGTAGCTATGGCCTACATGGCCAACACTGCGGATGAGTGTAAACGCATTTGGAAGGCGATGCTCGAGGGCTTTACGAAGCGTGTCGACAGACGGCAAGAAATAGTAACTGAAATTGTCACGGTGGCGAAGGTGACAAGTGGTGATGCACGATTGCTCGAACAGCAAATGAGCACCATTCAGCAGCCCTTTTTTAAAGAAGGCGTAGGTTTAATTCTAGACCGCTTTAAGCCAGAGCAAATTGAGTCGATCATGACCGACCGTATCGACAGTCATAAGCAGTGGCTTGCAAAGAAAACAACCGGACTCAAAGCACTGGCGAAGTATCCACCCGCGTTTGGGATTATTGCATGTGTGGTGTCGCTCATCGCGGTGATGCAGCGTTTGGGCGGCGAGCTCAAAGCGGGTGACCTTGGGCCTTCGATGGCGATTGGCTTGGTGGGAACACTCATTGGTTTGCTCGCAGCAAACTTTATTATCATGCCCTTGGGAGAAAATGCTGAGGCACGCGATAAGGCCGATCTCAAGGAACGTGAAATTATTTTGCAGGGGGTTTTGTTGTTAGCAAACAAAGAAACTCCCCTGTATGTGCAGGAAAAACTCAACTCGTACTTGAAAGAGGAGCAAAGGGTTGATGTGCTTGGCGTTGGAGGTGGAGCCAACGCAGCCTAAGGAGAAGTAAGAAGTGGCTCGCGGACATTTTTTGAATAATGGCAATCACCATCAGTCGCCTTCTGAGCAGGCGGCGGGAAAGGCCGTTGACAAAAAAAAGGGTCACAGCCACGGTCATGCTAAAAAGCATAGTGGAGGCGATGACCATGGCGGCGGAGGTGGTGGTCATGAGAGTGATGACACCCTATGGCTTTATTCGTTCAATGATATGCTTTTTAACCTCTTGCTGTTTTTTATCGTGATGTATTCCATTTCGCAGGTGGACGAGAAAAAATTTGCAGAGGTTCAACAGGCGCTCCAAGGTGACAAAAGACCCGCCCTTGTAAAAGACGATGAAGAAAAAGACGGTGTTGTTGTTGGTCCGCGCAATGGCGCCATGGATGCCAAGCAGCTCGGAGATTCTGGCGGTGAGGCTGGTGGTGACAAAAGTGCAGAGATTGCCGCAGCGGTGCGATTTATGCTTGAGCGCGCCGAGCAAGGGAAGGTGAAGCTTGCTAAAGGAACAGGAAAAGATGAGAAGACAGAAAAGCTCGAGGCCACCAAAAAGAGCAAGTACCTTTCAGGTACAAATATACCGCTTCCGATGCAGCTCGCTTTTACTGCTGACGAATTCTTTGCAAAAGACAGTGCCAACCTAACTCCCCGTGGAGAGAGCAATCTTAAGCAGTTGGGCAGTGAAGTGGCGCGGCAGGAACAATTGGGTCGGGTTGAGGTTGAGGTTCACACCAACTTCACCCCTGAAACAATCAACAGCGCAAAAGCCCAAAGTTCTTTTGTAGATCTTAAGCTCTCGACGGTTCGTGCCGGAGTGATTTTCGAGTATTTTCTCAAAGCTGGTATTCCGCACAAGCGAGTGGTCAGTGCCGGATATGCCGACGGTAGGCCCATTGTTTCACTTGAAAACCTAACACCCAAACAGCGGCAAGAATTCTCTAAATCGAACGAACGCATCGTTGTGACGCTTAAAAAGGAGAAAGCTCCATGAAGTTTTCTCTTGATTTTGCGAGTAAATTTCAAAAAATAATGGCAGGCGCAGTCTTTGCGCTGATCGTCTTGTTTTTTATAACGAGTCGCCGGCAGGAAGATAAATGGGAAAAGCTAAAAAAGGGTCTTGCTGAGAGCTACGGCGAGTCGCCTGTGAGTCCCACCGATTCACCCGTGTATGCCATCGATGTTGAAGGGAACGCACGCTATAAGCGCCCCGCATGGTTGAACTGGTGGCCCTTGAAGATGGGCGTGGAGCTTCAGCCGGGCGACCTTGTGTATGTGGACGACGAGTCAAAAGTTGTGCTCTTTTTTATCACTCAAGACTCAATTGTGACCCTTCCTGAAGGAACTCTGTTCCACGTGGGTCTCACGGTTCCGCAAATGTCAAAGCTCAGAACCTCGGGTGGTGTGTCGTCAGACATTTCCAGTGAAGCTGAACAGAAAATGAAGGCACCCAATGCGGAAATGCGATTCTCTACACGAGTGATCCAAAATCCAAGCCTAAAAAAAGCAGGTGAAGGCGACTCTGATGCAGGTAAAAACACCGAAGTTGTCGTGCTTGAAGACGATTTAAAAATCGTCAGGAACACGCGCAACCTGCAAATCGCGTACCCCGGACCAAATGTTGAGCTGCACGCGCGACGGTTTCCAACATCGATTCCCGTGACCTTCAATGTGACTGACAAAAGGATTAAGCTTTGGGGATATTTGTGGCAAGGGCGCGAGCTCGAGCCGCAGTGGTCATCTGTTGCTGCTTCAGGTTTTCCGAGAGTTCCCATTGAAAAGGCGGGTACGTATGTCTTTCAGGCTTTGTCTGAAGACGAACTATACGCTTCGCCCGCAATTATAATTCGTGCTGTGAAACGCGGTGCGGCTGACTTTTTACCCAAGCCTGAGAACTGGCTTGAGGGAGTGAGGGTGTTTCAATGAGCACAAACGCCCCACAAGAACAATTACAGCCAGCGCAGCCAGCGCAACCAGCGCAACCAGCGCAGCCGAAGTTAGTCAACCGGATCTTATATTTTGCACTTGATTTTCTATCTGTGTGGGACAGAAGCAGCCTGAAAAGCCGGCTGACCTTCGTTCAAACAATCATTCTTGTTGTCAGCATTGCTGCTATTTTGCTCGCGGGAATCACTCTCTACAGGAAAGACAAACTTTCCTATGTCTATGAGAACCACTACCTAAAGACAAGTGCGGTTGCGACACGGCTTAAACTCTATTTTTATAATTTGCCACACGAAGAGATCATGACTGTCAAGCCACAAGATGAAACCAAAGTGGCAGCAAAATTTGGTTTGCCTCAGCTTCCTGCTGACAACCAAATGTTTATTGGTTTTGATGGAACTAATTCATATGTTTTTGGTCGCGAAGGCGGGGAAAAGATCTGGCGATCTCGGCTTGATCCTGAAACGCAACTTTTCAATGGCATTGATGGAAAGAGTTATATTGCGACGTCTTTTGGTAAGTTCATTGCATCTCACAATCGGGAAGAAATTAACTCAGAAACGTTCAAAGGCCGCGTCGGTACCCAAAAGTTCATTAAAAGTGGCTTAAGTGAAGGCTTCACGAAATTCACCGACGGGGAGAATGAGTGGATCATTTCCTTTAAAGAGATCCCCGACACGAATGTCATTGCATTCGTTGAAACCTCTCTCGCTTCGCTCAATGCACCTATCAAAAAGTTTTATCAGTATGCAATAATACTTGCTCTTGTTCTTGTAGGGCTCGTGATCCTCGTGACTGACTTTTTGCTTTTGGGTTTGCTCAAGCCGCTGCGTGAAATCGTCAATGCCATGTTTAAGGTATCCGCGGGCCATTATGACATTGAGTTCAATGCCAAGTTCGATGAAGAGCTCAGTTTCGTTGCGCGTGGTTTGCAGCAAATGGCCAAACGCCTCAAAATTCGTGAGGGAGAGCTGAAGCAGATTTCGGCAAACTTAGAGTTTGTCATGAAGGTCACAAAAGAAATGTCGCTGGCTCCGCATCGGGATGCCTGTTTGCAAACGCTCATTAAGCAAATTCGCGATTATGTTCAGTTTAAGCCTATCATGGATGCCTCGGCTGTTATTTTTGAACTCGGTTCGCAAACTCCCAAAGGTGTCATCGATTACGTGACTCTGGGCAGTCAAGTTGAGGAACTCAAGATCCTGTCTCTTGAGGCAGCAGGTGTTGACATGGCAGAGCTTGAATCTTCAGAATCCGTAACCATGATGGGAAATACAATTGTGATTCGAGCCTTTGCAGGTGAAGAACTCAAGATGATACTCATGTTGGACGGTTTTCCTGAAGATCAACTCACCACAATTGAGTTGCATTTGATGACCCTCCTCGCGGCATCACTCGGTCATGCACTTGTGATGTTCGACTTTCAGGAAGAACGCCTTGCGACCGCCCATTTTGAGAACGAATTGGTCACGGCGCAGGCCGTGCAGACTGCGCTGCTGCCTTCCTCTCGCCCCGTCATGAATGCTGATTTGGAGTATTACTACGAGGCAGCTACGCGCTGCGGTGGTGACTGGTTGTTTTTTGATAAATCTGACGAGAGTCCTTGGTTGCACGGGCTTGTGGGCGACGTGACGGGTCATGGGGTTCCGGCAGCGATCATGACGGGAGTGGCCTACGGAAGTTTCATG
>JBEAPS010000061.1:0-3177 GCA_041164285.1 Pseudomonadota bacterium | reverse complement strand
TTCCACTGAAGCTCTTCCGAAGTGCTTTGAAATCAAATTATCAGCATAAATTGAGGCAAATATATTCACTAAATTATTGCCTATCAAAACGGCTGCCAAGACTCGATGCGGAGAGTGCAGCCAAAGATCAAGAACCTTACCTGCACGGCCGTGGTTCTCACGAAGATGTTTGGTTTTTAACGACGACAAACTTGTCAGAGCGGTTTCCGTTGCTGAAAAAAACGCGCTCAAGCACAAGCAAACCAGAATGACCATCATTCCCCATAAAAGGCCTTGAGCCATTATTTTTTACCTCTCGCGGAGGCTGATTTTTTCTTCACTTCAGTTTCAGTCAAGGGAAGACAAAAATCAGGAAAACCGAGCTGCCGAGTAACTTGACTCCGAACCGATCTCTCAAGAGAGCTCATAACCGCGTGTGCTGCATCGGAACGCTCATGATCAAATCCTTTGAGGTGGATCAAACCGTGAAAAATCATTTTTTCAATTTCCTGCGAAAGTGTCACTTTATGCGTTTTGGCTTGCTTGATGCACACTTCGACACACACAGCCAACTCACCGATGTTCTCAGGCTCAAACCCCTTGTGCGGGTATTGGTGTTCGACATGCGGAGGAAAGCTGAGAACATCAGTTGGCATATCTTTGCCTCTGAACTGCCAATTAAGAGTTGCAATCTGTAATGAATCAACAAACTCTACGTGTAAAACAACCGGTCTTTCACAACAAAGCGAGAGTGCAAATTGAATTCGGTCTAGCAAGGCACGTTTATTCCAATTTAGGCGAATTTGAGTTCGCTCATCTGTAAACGCCCGTTTAGGCAGACTCGAAAGGGATACAACTGATTTTTTCTTGTTCTTCATTGGATCAACTGCTTTTTCGACTCAGGCACCCAACTCCAGCAATTCACTCCAGGTGTTTTGTAGCTGAGACAAATTTCGTTGAGCTCTGAACGTCCGGCAAAAAAATCGCCGATTACAGGACCGAGTGAGGAGGGCGCTGTTGCGCCTACAAATCGTCCAGCTTCATTGCCTGCCATTTGCAACACCGAAATCTGACCTACCGAATCTGCTACGAAAGCCACATTATGCATTTTCTGAAGATAGACAGATACAAGAACATTATTTGAAAGCTTATCACTCCGCCATGCGCGCTCGCCCGTTCTGACATCAAGTTTGTGCACAGCACCATCAGAGCCGGCAACAAACACAAATCCTTCGTCGTAGCGAGGTTGAGCAACAGATCCCACAGGGAAAGACCATTCAATCGCTTTAGTGTCCAAATTTAAACGTTGAGTGACGCTTTCAGCATTAGAAATGATGATACTGTTTCCAACCAACAAAGGAGGTGCGGCAATCGCAGCAAAACGATCTGCAGCGCCGGTCACAACACTGTGACGCCATTTGACTTGTCCTGCGGTTGCATCTACCAAAATCAAATTTCCGTCGCTTGTCCCAACAAGCAGACCCTTTTCTGTCAACAAAAGTGAAGCTGTTGCCAATCTCAACTGCGCTTCAGGTGCAATACGAACACTCCAATTCAATTTACCATTCTCGAGATCATAAGAATTCAGTGATTGATTGGCCGTTAGAACGAAGACTTGTTTATTTCCAAACTGCGGTGCTCCGATGAATTCTGCATTCGCCGTGGCATACCATTGCCAGGAACCCTGAAATCTAGCGACAAAACTCTGCTCTTCAGAGCTAGTCACAGAAGCATTACGTCGCGACAACGCCTTCATCGTTGAGCGCGCGTCGGGACCATGAAAGAGTTCACTGTCAATACCGAAACTAGGTGTCAGATATGGTCCGTTTGCCTCAAGCCGAATAAAGAATCCTCGTGATGTGCCAACGAACCATGAACCATCGAAGTATTGTGGAAGCGTGGTGAGCTGTCCCGGGAGCGGAATATCAGCCAAAGCCTCGCCACCTGTGAGATTCCAACACCCAAATGTGTTGAAATCTGCAGCCTGACCACACACAGGAACAATGCTTTCAGAAAAGTCGCCTGGACTTCCACCTTGTTTCCGCCGAATTTTTTGGAGCGAAGCTCCACCCTTACTCGCCGCAAGCAAAGAATAGCCTGCAGAGGCCTGCTCCGCCAATGGAGACAAGCGCATATGACGGGGAAGTGCACTTCGTTTCACGGGAACGATCGATCCAGATTCTGTGAGCTTTCCAGCGCTCGAAGCAGCCAAGACCGAGCCGACAGTGGCAATACTCAACGTCAAAGAAAGAGCCAAAATTAATGACCGCACGCGGACTAGAACAAAGTCACTCAACAAATGTCCCACGTTCAAAGCCCCCAATATCCAAGCCAAAGAGAAGCTTCAGTAGCTACCGATCTTGCGCTTCCCTCACCCACTGCAGCAGCACTGTCTGCAACGAGTTCTCTTAGCAGTTGAGCGGCAGCTTCTTTATCTCCCTTTTTGTATAAATACTGCGCACGTGTGAGCCGAACCTCGGAAACCATGGGATTGTCTGCGTATTTTTCGAGAAAATTCAATTGCTCAATGGCTTCATCAAACTTGCCTTGCTCTGCCAGCAGGCCCGCTAGTGTTTTACGAACCCGAACCTGAAAAACCACATGTTTCAAAGTGCGAATTAAAAGTGGATCAAGCAATGCCTGAGCTTCAGCAAATTGCTGCTTCTCAATTAATGCGGCCGATGCACGGAGTGCAGCATGCCAACCGAGAGCTGATTTAACATTTGCTTTGGCAAACTCTGTAAAGCCCTTGGTGCTTTCTGTGTTGTCAGGCCGCGCTGTCGGCGTGTAGTCTGCGGGGTTAGCGCGCATTCTTTCCTCGAATGCCTGATTCTCTGCGATAAACTTTGCGTCAATTTCAAGATATTGCTGTACCAGAACATCTTCTGCCGCAGTCATTCTGTTGGAATATACGAGGAGTCCAACAATGAGCCCCACCACCAATCCCACTGTTGCCACGAGGGTCCACTTGCGCCGGTGAGCTGCCTGAATCGCCTTGCCTGAGGTTTCC
Source organism: Pseudomonadota bacterium (assembly GCA_041164285.1). GTDB lineage: Bacteria > Bdellovibrionota_B > Oligoflexia > Silvanigrellales > Silvanigrellaceae > RFOM01. The sequence goes on along the minus strand of JBEAPS010000061.1, from coordinate 188 downwards.
TCAAAAATCGGCCGACGAGCAGCAGTGGGGGATACCATTCCACTTTGCTGCACCGAATCCATTGGAATCTGATTTTTTTGCTGCATTTGACTGTTCACCTTTGCTCACATTTGGTTTGCAGGCACATCATGGGCCATCAAAGTCACCGGTGTAATTAGCACATCCGGTGACTTTTGTAATCTTGTTGA
>JBEAPS010000060.1:0-7409 GCA_041164285.1 Pseudomonadota bacterium | reverse complement strand
CCGACCGCTTTGTTTCAGATTACGGATGGATGATTGATCAATTAAGCTTTATGGAGTAACGCCCATAAGTAAAATTTGAAGAAAAAAGATCGGGTGGGCTAATGCAGTTTAGAAAAATAATGACTGTCATTCTATTTGCTTTGTTTGGAGCTCAGTTTAGCACAATTGCTAATGCTGATGCTCCACAGAATAAGCAAGAAATCGGTGTAATATTGCTTGGAGATCAAGGAAAGAACAACGAGGGCCAGAAAATCGTTGCAGCTGCAATGACACGATTTTGTATGAAAGAGCAGTGTGATGCGGTCGTTCTTCTCGGAGATAACATTTACTCAAGCGGCGTTAGAAGCGTGCGAGATAGAAAGTTTGAAACCCATTTTGAAAACCACTATCGCGATCTCAAAGTTCCATTTTGGGCTGTGCTTGGCAATCATGATTACGGCTACGGTCTCTCACGTGGAAACGTTCAAGCACAAATCGATTACAGCACTCGCTCCACAAAATGGCGAATGCCGGCGCGTTACTACAGCTTCACGATCGGTCGACTTGAATTTATTGCGATCGATACAGTTGCTCTTCCCAAGGACAAAGCACAATTGGAATGGTTGACCCAGCTACTCAATACTCAGAAGCTGGCACACAGAATAGTAGTTGGTCATTATCCCATTCACTCCAGTGGAATGCATGGAGACAATGCATTTATGAGAGATAACGTTGCTCCGATCCTCTGCGGTCGGGCAGACATCTACGCTGCCGGTCACGACCACCATTTAGAGCACACTGTCACAGACTGTGGTGTGGTGCAGATTGTCAGCGGTGCAGGGGCCGAAACTCGTCCAGTAAAGCAGCAACAAAGAACACTTTTTGCGTCAGCTAGCTTGGGTTTCACTTACCTTCGCATGATGGGCTCTGGTGAACTCTCTGTTGAGTACTTCAATGAGAATCTCGATTCTCTGGCTCAATTCAAAAAGCCAACCCCCTGAACCAAAAGAAAATTAACCACCAATTTTTTTCATGACAATTTCAAACTTTTCGCCATTTCGTGCCGGATTTATTTTACATTTCTCATATGTTGGTGCGCCCGTCAAAGTTGGATTTTGAGTAAAGCCGAATGGCTCTTCAGGAACTTCAATTCCAAAAATCTTTCTCGTATCCAACTTACCGTTCATATTCACATCTTGAAAAAAGCTTATCGCATAGCCTTCAGGCGACTCGGGCAAGCCTTCAATCAAAAATGATATTATGGAGCTGGTAACAGGTCGGCAGCCCTTTGCTACGATCTTTTCTTCGTTGGAAGGAAATCCGTCTGGGCCCGCGAACACCGCGAAGCAAACTTCGCTCTCACGCTGCTGCCTGCGGTCTTGTGGAATCCGAAGATTTTTAACAACAATGGACAAATAGTCGACAGCCTCAGTTTTTGAAGACTGCAAGTGCGCAGTGGTCTCCTGACCACAGGCCGACAACAGCGCGAAACACAAAACTGCACCAATATACCGTACGGCCTTCATTCGGAGTCTCCCACAATCAAGAGTTTTCACCTAACCTATCAGGATCATATGATCAGAAAAATGACCATCGGTCAATCAGAGGCGTCCAATTGTCACCTTGTTATCAACCTGCGCACGATCAAGGTAAAGTTCGTCCACCGGAGGTGATTCTATGCTGTGGCTCTTCATTCTATTCACTTTAGCTGGATGCAAACTCAACTCGCAGTCCTCACCCCAAACAGACTCACTCAATCTAACAGGTGACACAGGACGTAATCTCATTCTAGAAATCTCTGGCATTGACAGTACAAAGTCGAAGAACGCGCAAAGCCAAGTCTGTGCTTTTGGTTTGGCAGGAACCGATCCAAGTAAGCGTGAAACCGTTGAAAAACGACTGGTTTGCAACGACGTAGTAGATGTAAAAACTGGAACTGCAACCATCGAGCTGCAACATTTGCCCTATCCAGCCTACATTCAGGTTTTTCATGACGAAAACAACAATCGAGTGCTTGATTTCGGAACTTTCAATATTCTTATCGCAAAGAAACATGGCCCCATGGAGGGTCTTGGACAGTTTGTTGACCCAGACGACAGTTTTGAGTTTTCACGTCCCATATGGGTGGAGGTTGGAACCAACAGGACACAATGGCAAATGCGTTATCGTCCGACGCCTATATGGCAATTCATTCATGACCGTGCGTGGAGTTATGTGTACAATTGGTATCTTGAGAAGGCTCATGAGATCAATCACGATGGGAAGCCAAAGAATCCCTTTTGTCAAAAGGCTGAAGAGTGCCTTTAACCGAAAGTATTAAAGCATGAATGACTTGTTTTTGCTTTCACGTGAAGTAACAGTGGCAGCAAAGCGGCTCGAGAGACTGGTACACCGAACTCCTGTTGTCACATCAAGCTACTTTGACCACATCAGCAAATCACATTGCTACTTTAAGTGCGAAAATCTTCAGAAAGTAGGAGCATTTAAGTTCCGTGGCGCATGCAATGCTCTATTTGCTGCATCAGATAAAGAAATCGAGAATGGTGTTATCGCTCACTCCTCGGGAAATCATGCGCAAGCTCTTGCTTTGGCAGCTCAACTTCGAGGTATTCGAGCGCATATTGTCATGCCAGAAAACTCACCCAAAGTGAAGTACGCCGCTGTTCGGGACTATGGTGCATCGGTTACACAGTGTGCTGCTAACCTGGCTGCTCGTGAAAGTACACAAGCAGAAATTATAGCTGAAACTGGTGCCACAGTCATACATCCCTACGACAATAATCGTATTATTTGTGGGCAGGGTACGGCTGCATTCGAACTTCTCGCAGACCATCCTGAACTAGATTGCATAATTGCACCAGTTGGAGGTGGTGGGCTACTTGCAGGCACAGCATTGGCTGCATTTTCACATTCGAAAAAGGTAAAAGTTTTTGGCGCAGAGCCAATCAATGCGGACGATGCAGCGAGGTCGCTCTCTGCTGGGAAGATCATTCCATCAGATAACCCAAATACGATTGCGGATGGTCTCCTCACCTCTTTGGGCCAGCGCAATTTCGCAATTATTCAAGAGCTCGTTGAAGGAATACTAACTGTGAGCGAACAGGCAATCATAGACACAATGAAAGTTTTCTGGGAACGAACAAAGCTCATCATTGAACCATCGGCTGCCACGGCGGTTGCTGTGCTCCTCAACTATCCTGACCACTTTAAGAACAAGAAAGTGGGAATAATCATTTCGGGAGGTAACGTCGACTTGGAAAAGCTTCCATGGCAACAAAATTAATCTCTGATCTAAAATCAGATTTTGAATTAAACTGTTACGCTCATTTGATTTTGCTCATTGCGTTTATAAAATGAGGCGCTGCAATGAAGCCGAGCGCCCCAAGGTCAAATGGTGAGTGTTTGGCATGCAGACCAACAAGTAAACACTCCTGCCTTGCCGACAAATTGCTTAGCCTTTCTTCAAGGTTGAGGATGAACGTGTTCCAGTCTTCCAATCTGGGCTCGAGTTCAGCTGATGGCAAGCCTGTCATCCAATACCGTCTCGGTACAACTGAAATTTTCACGTCCGGAAACTGATCACGTAAGGCTTTCACACTCTGTGGCAGAATCCACCAAGATTTTAGGTGATCTGGAGAGAGTCCGATGGGTGACACAATTTGTTTTAAGCGATCGGAAAAACCCTCAGACTCTGGTTGCCAGCGATAAAAAATGGTTCCCTTAGCAAAGGCGATTTTTGCCAACGGTAAGGCTCTCCAAGATTCCGGTATGAACTTATGACCAAGCTCGGTTGATGACAACGGGAGCTGTTGCAAGAACGTTTTTGTGCCTTTGAGGTCTAGCCGATCCCGAACTCCAGGCCCCCAACAGAATTTCCAATCTTGCTGATCTCTGATCTGAAGATAAAACTTTATCGAGGACTCCCAGTGTTCCACCCGATTCAAATCAGTATTACGGACAAGAAAGTCAAACTCGCCCCAGGTCTTCACACCAACACCGGCCTGAGTATCCTCACGAACGGCAACTCGAGTGAATGTGTTCACGTCACCATACTTTTCCCGTAAAATATGCTCTAAATATTTTTCAAAAACTAAACCAAGACGTCCACTATGAAAAACGGACAGTTCCCGCTCGACCCTCTGTGAACACTTCTCGCGAGCGACCCGCTCGGAAAGAAGAGCAGATGTCGTGTGTGTATCGGGACATTCCATAACATTCGAATGGATAACTGGTCCAGGCAGGGAAATAAAACTGGCTGACTGAAGCTGCTCTGAAGCACACTGGTGCGCATGTCGTCCATAAAACACAGGCGAATCTAGAACCCAGTTCAGCTCGCGCTCAATGAAGTGCATTGTCACGTAAAACGGATTGGCACTGAGTGGGCAAAGCTGGCAATGGTTCGGGCTTCGGATTTGGATTGTCTTTCTGCCACTTTTTTCGAGCCTCATAAACTCTGCGCCAATCGTCCGAAAACCACCACCGAAACTCTTCAGTGTCGCAGCCAATTTCCGTGATGTCAGGCTTAGGTGTGCAGAACTCTTCCCCGACAGGGCACTTCAACCGCACATGGACATGTTCATCATGACCCCACCAAGGTTGAACTTTTGCGAGCCAGTTTTGCCTGTTTGCAGGATTGTCACACAGTTTCTTTTTGATAGAGGGGTGAACAAACATGACATGAACATCGGGATCGTCAGCCAAGACACGCAGCATCGTCGCGTGTTTGTCAGTCCAATTAGCCTCAATAACTGCATTAGCATCCTGATTTGCCAAGTAATAATTTGGCAGACTTTCGCGCTCCTCAATTGTTAAGGGTCGCTGAAGGCTTCGTGGATCTTGCAAAAACTCAATGTCGATGTCGAGGCCAACCTGATGGCTCGCATGATCCCAAGTGAACGGCCCACCTTTAGGCATTGAAATATCAGCAACGAGAAGAGAAATATTTTTAGGTCGTAGGATATTTCCCATACGTTCGATGTATTGATACGTCGTACTATGACCCCAGAATTTATTCCTAGAAAGTTTTACAAACTGAAAACCAAAACCCGACTCTTTTGGTGCTTGAGCCCCTTGCAAACATCCGGCGTTGTAGCCACCAAAGATGCGCTGCTCACCTTGGGCTGGGAATCGAACTTCCTCCCAAGGATTGTAAAAACCCCCACAGTAAGCGATTTGCACAACTGCAGAGAAACAGAAAGCGACAAATTTAAAAAAAATCTTCATATGCACACTCCAAGTGCAGATCTTAATTTGCACATTGTGGAGTGGCAAGGCAAAAGGCCAAGCTTTCGACGGCCTGCTAGCGTAATAATAAATTACTTAATGTTTTCAGTGACTGTGGCTCGATGAAGATGATGTGCGACGACGCTTGACCGGCCGCACTGGGGGTACAGCTTTTACAACAGGCGCTGGCTCCGGCGCTACGTAGCCTGTGAAGTCAAGCTCCCACATGTTGAACTCAACCTGTCCAGTTGACAATGAGTAGATTGCTGTGACCAATGAGAGTTCTTGTGACTGTAGCTTATTTCGAACTATTTCCGAACGGCGCACGAGCTCTCGCGCTACGCCGGAGGCGTTTGCCTTCACTGGTCCACGCAGCAACGTGTCATTAGAAGATGGTTTAAAAGACGCTATGTAAGGCTTAATTTTCGCGACAAGCTTGTCGAGATCAACGGAACCGGCAGATGTGCCGACAGGTGTTGTCAAAGCGGCGCCGACAGCTCCACAAGACTCGTGACCCAATACAACAACAAGTCGTGTTCCCAAGTGAGCAACCGCGTATTCTATACTCGCAATAGGCGAGGGATCGAGTACTTGTCCCGCAGTGCGAATGACAAAAATATCACCAATACCTTGGTCAAAGAGAACCTCAGGGGGAACTCTGGAGTCAGAGCATGAAAGGACGATTGCCGATGGCCGTTGCATTGCAACCAACTCACTGCGAGTTTTTCCATCTCTGCGAGGAGCAGACATCTTTCCGTCAATAAATCTCTGGTTTCCCTCTTTGAGGGAGTCAATAACCTCCCGTGGAGGGCGACCTATGTTCTGCGAATGCGCTGCACTTTTCAATGATGCATCTTTTGCTTCCGATGCTCGCCGTGATTGCTCAGCGTCGGTGACAATCGTGAGATCGTGTGAGTGGTCAGAACCTGCGTAACAATGAAAACTCACCGCTGATGTGAGCGTTATTGCCAATATTTGGTAGAACTGCCGGTGCATATATTCACTCCAATGTGCGGAACTTGAAAATCAGAAGCCGGATGTTGTGCCAAACTTTGGCTGTGTATGGGATTCATTTTCAGACTCACCCTCAAACGGAATCACATCCTTGGCAAAAAGCTTTGTGGATGGTCGTCCAGTTCGCACACTACCGTCCGACTTCGTGCGCTGGGTTTTCGCTCGAGCTCTCGTAAAAAGATCGGAGTGATGGGAATCTGAGGTTGAAATTGTTCCACTTGTCTTTGCGATTACTGGTTTTTCTCCAGTCTGATTTTCTTGTCGTTTCGCCAAAGATAATTTTGGCGGCAGGGGGCTTACTTGAGTTTGAAGTGCAGGTTGAACCTGAGATTCGTGAGCCCAATCATCGGATAGAGAATCAGAACCAAGCAGCATAAGACTCAAACCTTCCACTGAAAATATCAATTCAGCGGACCTTTGATTGAATTTGTCTTGAGAAGAAATTGACTGCTCAACAGCTGTAAGAATTTGCTCATTAGCGGAGTCAATTTGGTTGAATGATTGAGCAAGCCTTGCGACTGAATCAGTCATTTCACTCGTGGTATGACTGATTTTGGACATAATTTCCTGAGAGCGTTTTGCTTGAAGGGTCGCTTGACTCAAACTCGCTGCGCCATTCTGTGCCGCCTCAAAAGCCCGTTTTGAGGTTTCATTGCTCTGCTGGATGAGCTCTGCAATGTTTCTCGCCGAGGCTGTGCTGTGTTGCGCCAAGCTTTTTACCGCATCCGCAACAATCCCAAATCCCCGACCGTGCTCACCAGCTCGGGCAGCTTCAACAGCAGCATTCACCGCCAAAATGTTTGTCTGAAAAGCTATAGAATCAATTGCGCCGATGACCTCTTCAAGTTTTTTATTTTGCATCTCGAGCTCACCGAGCGCTGCAGCAACCGTGCGCAGATCCTGTTCTCCCCTTGCGGCATCTTCCACTGTCACACGTACAACTTTGTCGGCGTCGGAAATTTCGGTTGCCGAACGGTGCAACACATCGGTCAGTACCTCTAGTCCGCCAACGTAATTCTCAACTGCTCGTCCGCTATCCTCGGATTCCTTCCAGAGTCTCTCCGCGCTCTGACCAAGCCCTGAGCCACAGGCATGAATCTGCTGAGCCGCACCAAAAACTTTGGCAAAGGTGCCTGTCAATTTGGAAAAGAAGCGGACGAAACTCAAACCGAAAGTGAGAGCCACAAGAATCA
>JBEAPS010000059.1:0-4235 GCA_041164285.1 Pseudomonadota bacterium | reverse complement strand
CCGAAGCGCTCTGGCCGTGCAATGCCGCACAAAAGGTGGACGCGCTCAGGAAGTAAAGAATCGGCACACTCAGGCAATAGCGTAAAGCCCAAACCTTCTGAAGGACGGACCTGAGTCAACAATAAATTCTCGACACAAAAAAGCTGGGCTGGATCACTTCCAATGAATTTTAATCCTAACTTCTGCGCTGCGGTCGTCGCAAGATTTTGGAATAAAACCTGCTCGGAGAGTGAGCGAAGCCTTGACCAAACAACTACGTCACCCGTTGGAACAGCCCAGCTCCAGAATCGACGGAAGGGAAGACCCATTCGATAAGGACCGTAGGGAAGGCACATTTGCGGAGCCTTGTGAACAGTTTCCGGACTCCAAACAATCAGATCCCGATGCACAGGGATTGATGTTTGCTGAAGAGCATCATCCATTATCACAGCAAGTTTGCGGGGGCTGCTGGATGCTTGCTCAGCCTGACTTTCACGCCATTGAGCAACGAGTGCATCGAAAACAACTCGTCTATCTTTCCCCTGACAAACCCAAAGTGAATGCGACTCATTAACTCGACTTTGTAGCTGTAGTGCATGTTCAAGCGTTTCATCACTCAGCAACGTCCAACTTGTGTCAGGCTCCGCTACAAAACCAGATCGCACTTGAACAATCACTTGCGGCACACTTCCCGAAGACACATAACCGCGAGTCAAGACAGCAACATCGTAGCCTTCTTGGAATGCGAGTAACGCAACTGAGCGCACCACGGGACTTTTACCAGTTCCGCCCACCGACACATTGCCCACCGACACAACACGCACGTCATCAGTCGATGAAATAGACCTTTTGCTTCTGAGCAAAAGCCTCAGGTAAGCGACAAAAGACCAAACAACACTCAATGGTAGAAGAAGAAACACACTTAGAATAGCAAAGAGGACATTTCGCTCGGAGAGTGGCCGCTCCAGTTGAGCACGCAGAGACTCACTCCTCATGTCCATCATGGCAGCTCCAATGGTTGCTCAAGTGCGACTGACATTTCAAGTTCTCTCGTGGAAATAAAGCGACGAGCTTCGGCAGCTTCACCACGAAAAACACACTGCCCATCATCAAAAACACACACGACGTCGAAATGTGAAAGTTCAGTCTGATCGTGTGTAACAGCCACTACACTGTGCGCACTGCCATTCTTTTTTTGCCAACGCCAAACAGCTGTCCAGAATGCAGAAGCCGATGCTTGATCTAGATTGGCTGTCGGTTCGTCCAACAGCAAAATGGGTCGGTCTGCAAAGAGAAGCCGTGCCAATGCGACCCGCGCACGCTCGCCGCCAGACAACCCTTCCCCCATAAATCCGACTTTCTTATTCAGAAAAAGCTCTGCACCTGCCTCAGTGTGAGCAAGCATCAATGTGAGTATCAAATCGAGAACTCGCCGACGCACAACTTCCCTCTCAGCTTGTTGCACGATGCGCTGAGGGTAAATGATATTTTCAAACACCGTTCCATGAAAAACATAGGGAAACTGGGTAGCCAGTACTGCATTCCCAGAACCTGTCACCGAACCTAAATCTGGACGAAGCAGCCCAGCGAGAAGGCGTAGCATAGTTGACTTACCCGCACCGCTGACGCCGAGCAGGGCAACTCGCTCTCCTTCGTTGAAATCGAGCGAGACGTTATTCACAATCACTCGCCCGTCCGCTCCCATATAAGTCACGCTTTTCGCACTCATTGCTCGGCCAGCGCGGACAGCTTCAGACGCATGCAATGAGACCGTATGATCACGGGAATCGTTGAGTGTTTTCCACTCTTCAGACAAACGCACCCAAACTGCTTTGAGTTCTGAAAATTGGGACACAAATCCTGAAACATTTTTCAGCGGCCTAAATGAAAGAGCAGCAAGAACAAATACAGCAGAATAAGAGGCCACATCGATATCTGCACTCTCATTGAGGCGCCACTGCAAAGCACCTGCCAAAATTAAAACCGCGAGAACCTCCATAGCGGGCTTAAAACCTACCCGAAGAAGAAACGTTCTCTTAACAAAATCATAGTAACTCGCATTCATTTTAGTTAAATCGGAAATCTCACGCGACTGCGCACCCATACCAAAAATAGCCTGCAAGCCTGAACGCGTTTGCATCCCGCGGGTGGCAAGCGCAATCTGCCTGCGGGCAGACTCACGGGTAAAGTATTCGAGCTTCGCAGATACAAACCTCAGCATGAAAAAGAACGGAACGAAAATTAAAATCAAATAAAAGAAAAACTGAGATGCAACGTAGAGCATTCCACATGCTGTGCCGATGACAACGAGGCCATCTCTCAATGCACCAATAGTCCCCTTGCTGATGAGACTCTGCATCAAAGTCGTGTCGAGCAAAATGCGGTTGGTCATTTCGTCGGGGTTGCGACTATCTAGAACTTTACCTGAGGCATGAAGATAGGAGCCAAGGAAGCGCTCACGCAAGGAATGCGCAACCCTATGGCCAGCGCGCTCCAGCAAATAATTACTCCCAAAACTTGTGAGCATCCTGACAAACCCGATCCCAGTGAGCAAAAGTGGGACAAGAGTGATGAGATCTTCCCGCGAGAGGGTCTTGAGTATACTGAAATGTTGCGCGATTGTAGGAGGAACGATTCTGTCGATTTCCGCTTCGCCCGACCCAGAAAAAATGAGCTGTAACAGGGCACCCGACACAAATCCAAGTGCAACCTCAGCCACGGCATGCAAAGGACTCATCACCATTCCAAGAATGATGTCAAAGCGAGCTGCAGACCAAACAATTGAACTCAGTTTTTCCGATCTTTCGTTCACCGCATCAAACTCCACTCTCGTTCTGCCAAGAGCAGGTCATGGTTGGCTTTGTAGTGAAAACGTCTATCGCTTTCCTTTGGCAAATTGAGAAAAAGGGAAGAAATTTGGTGAGCAGCTTGAGCAGCGCTGTCTCGTGGAAACATCTGTTGCAAATGAGCGAGTTCCAGCTTCATTGCCTGAGTTTTAGAATTAGAGTTCAACAAAATTGCGGCATGATGAACGAGATTTGCAACGGTAGCGTTTTCTTGAACATATTCGGGAACAATTTCACGTTGAGCGCAAAGATTGACAAGGCTGATATGCGGAAGTCGAACCAGTCGTTTCGCAATTTTGTAACTCAGCCAATTCATCCTATAAACGACCGCCATGGGCACCTGCAGAAATGCTACCTCAAGTGCAGCAGTTCCCGAGCAAACCCAAGCATAATCAACATCACAGACCACTTCACGCAGCGACTGCTCCCGATTAAATACAATATTCTGACGGAGCTTTGCAGCACCTTGCTTGTCGAGAACTTCTTCGAGAATTGAAGTCAGCCTCGTTATGGAAACAGTAGGTGCAACCGGAACTACTGCACTCAACTTACTGGGAAGCTTTTCAGAGAGAGACACAAAAGATTCCACAAGCAGCGGAAATACCTTTTCAATTTCAGCCGCCCTGCTTCCCGGTATCAACGCGATTTTTTTCTCAGCGCTGTCTGTGCTTCTTCGAACCTTGCGTTCCAAATGGTTTTGAATCTCATCATTCAACGGATTGCCAACAAAAATTGCATTCACTCCAGCCCCACGCAGTAGCTTTTGCTCAAATGGCAAGATGCACGTGACGAGATACGTGTAGTCGCGCAACCGAGCTATGCGCGCCGCACCATGTGCCCAAACTTTTGGTGGAATATGATAAACAACACATGAGCCGCTATGATACGCATCCTCCATAAGTCGCATATTGAGACCCGGATAATCGATGAGGATTGTGATGTCCGGACGTCTTAGTCGTAATTCAGAACGTATTTTATGCGCAGCTGCAGAAATTCTTGGATATGCGGCAGCCACTTCGGCAAATCCCATGGCACTTAACTGCTCAATATCAACAACGGTCTCTAGCCCGGCGGAACGAAGCAATGTGCCACCACAGCCCCACGCTTTCAAACTCAAACCGAGCCCTTTGAAACAGGCTTCTAGAGCAGACAGCAGCAAGGCTCCTTGCGCATCGCCACTCGCCTCGCCCGCGATGAGACATAGGCTAAGCTGATGTGGTTCAGATACTTGCAGAGAGCTGCTCATCGTTGCCTCCAGCGTCTGGACGAACAACACCACGGCGCGCATTTTGAATGAACTCTACAAACCGTTGCGCATGTGGGCTATCGAGCAGCCCGTTCTGCCGGCATACTTCAATCGTTTCATCGAGCGTTGGCATTGGATTCAAAAAAATTCGCTTATAAATTTCT
>JBEAPS010000058.1:0-4250 GCA_041164285.1 Pseudomonadota bacterium | reverse complement strand
CGCTGAAAATGGGGATTTTCAATGATCTGAACAAGAATTTGCCTGTAGGTAGTCTCGACGACTTTGTTCTACAAATCGGCTATGGGAAAATCGATCCAGCGCAGTCACTTGGAAAACTTCTTGCTCATCTACCTTCGTCCAATAATCAAGAAACCAACTCGCTTCTTCAAGAGTCTCTCGCGGCTGGCCTTCCAAGCCTCGAGCCTTCCGAAAACGCGCCACAATCCTCGAGGCGCCTTAAAAACCGAGGCTCAAGAAAGGCAGAAGATTCAGTTATCGTGCAAGGAATGGATGGACTGGTTGTTCGCCTTGCCAAATGCTGCGAGCCCCTTCCTGGACAGTCGATCACTGGATTTGTATCACGTGGCCGAGGCGTGACCATTCACTCAGTTAGCTGCCCATGGGCACTCTCTAATGACCCTGCACGCCAGGTCGAATGCAATTGGAATCAACAAGGTAACACGGAGCACAATGTACGACTTAAGATCACCACACATGACAAACAAGGAATGCTTGCCAGCATCACAAAGCTTGTTTCATCAACTCAAATAAACATTACTGGAGCTGACGTACAAACAACCCCCGAAAAAAGAGGCATCATCACACTTCGTGTGCACGTCACCAGCATTTCGCAGTTGAGAGATATTCATGAGCGCCTCGAAGCTTTGGATGGTGTGATTCACGTAGAACGCCTCACGGGTTAGAGCGCCAGTTCATAACAACCCCAGACGCGCACCAATCTCATCCGGAGAATTAAATGTCTCGTACAACTGTTACTTTAACACAACTCGAATATCTGGTCGCACTGGATCAACACCGCCATTTTGGAAAAGCAGCACGAGCCTGTCATGTTTCGCAACCCACACTCAGCATGCAAATTCAAAAGCTCGAATCCGACCTGGGTGTTGTTTTTTTTGATCGCAGTCATCAGCCACTATTGCCAACCAGTGAAGGCGTTGCGCTCATCAATCAAGCGAGAACAGTACTCTCCGAAGCGCGCAGACTGACTCAACTGAGCAAGGAAGACAGCCTAGAGGTAAAAGGCGAACTTCGTCTGGGAGTCATACCAACCATTGCCCCCTATCTCATTCCCATTTTTTTGGAGAAGCTCTCGCGTCAGTATCCCAAACTTACTTTGTTGATAGATGAACTACAGACTCATCAGATCGTCAGCGCCCTCGAAGTAGAAGCCCTCGACGTTGGCCTCCTCGCCACACCCCTTAAAATATCTGGCTTAGAGGAACAAAAACTGTTTCTCGAACCCTTCTCTCTTTTTGTGAGAAAATCCCATCCATTAGCAAAGAAAAAAACAGTTAGTGAAGATGATCTCGACGGCTCTCAAATGTGGCTCCTCAGCGAAGGGCATTGCCTTCGTTCACAAATTCTGCGCTTTTGCTCGTTAAGAAGTTCTCATTCAGTTCTCAAAAATGTGCGAATTGAAGCTGGAAATCTAGAAACTCTCCAGCGATTAGTGGAGTCAGGCAGCGGCTACACACTGCTGCCCTGGCTTGCATCACGACAAAGATTCTCGGATCAGACTCAAGTTGTGCCATTCCGTTCGCCAGTGCCACAACGGCAGGTTTCACTTGTGTGGCGACGAACACAGCTGAAGAGAAAAGCAATTGAGGCGCTTGCAAATGCAATCTTGCAATCGCTTCCAAGCGAATTGCAAGAGTTGCAACACACCCAGGCCACTCAAGCGAGCCAACCCATTCCAGCGTGGTGAAAATGGAATCAGGGTGTTTGGAGGTGCTTTAGTGATTTATTCAAGCGCACAATCAAACGACGCAGTGACATCTGCGGTTTCAGTAACTATTATTGGATTTCTAGTCGAACCACCGTACTTCGTTTGAACCATCTTTGTGCAGCTCACACTGCCTTTCGCAGTTGGCGTCACTTGAACAATCGTCACCTTACAGTCGCCCGCATAGGTAAAGACATTGTCGAGTGACTTAATAGATTCATCCCGAAACATAGAGTAACCATTCGACACAGTTGAATCATCTGGAGTCGGAACTTCAGCGTAAACTGAGCACACGTCGAATTTCCCACCTACGGTCCCTTTTGTCACATTGTCTGTAGCTTGCTTGCAGATGTACTCGCGAGCAGAAGACTCAAATCCTTTGATCTGGACAACCAATCGTGCATTTCCAACCGAGTTTTTAAGATCCATCGCAAGGTATCCAAAATTCGCATCGCGTCTACAGCTGACTTTATTTTTCAAATCGATTGAACTCAAATTGTCTAAACTCGTCGAGTTCGAAAGAGTCAAGGTGCCATATACGCTTGAACTCTCCTCAGAGTCACTGCACCCGAACAATCCCCCGACAGCGAATAAGACTAAAGCGACTGATAAAAGGCGCATGCCATCCTCCTCAAAACAGGAATCAACTTATCTGAGGATTATGCACCTCACAAACACTCCGCACAACGTCAAGAAAGGCTCATATAATGCTCAATCTGCTGGCGGATGATAGCAACAGAGTCTTTCCAAAACTGTGGCTTTCGTAAATCAACGTTGAGGTGCTTGAGTGCCAAATCCTCGGCCGTCAATCGCCCAGTATCACGCAGGAGATTTACGTAAGAACTGTAAAAACGTGGGCCAATTTTTTCTCGTTGTGCATAGACTCCCAGCGCAAACAGGTATCCAAAAGTATAAGGGTAGTTGTAAAAAGAATTTGAGCTCATGTGAAAATGAAGTTTACTGCACCAGAAAAATTCATTCATTTCCGAAAGAGAGTTGCCGTAAGACTTATGCCATGCGGCCCTCATTAACTCGCAGAGCTCTGAAGGTGATAGAGTTCGGTCGCGCCGCGCTTTATAAAGTTCGCACTCAAACCAAAACCTTGCAGGAATGTTCATGAGAAACGCCTCAGCGCTTCCGAGCTCACCCCAGAGAACTTTTCGTTTAGCCTCTGTCGTTGTCGCCCTCTTCAACATCACATCACTGACCACAGTTTCTGCCAGTATACTTGCGGTTTCAGCAAGGGTCATCGGATACCATGTTTCAGGCAAGGGCAAGTCCCGCATCACCCAGTTGTGGAATGCATGACCGAGTTCATGAGCCAAAGTGCCAACGTCGTCGAGAGTGCCTTTGTAGGTCATGTAAACGCGTGGGTTTCGCGACTTGGCAAATCGCGTGCAAAAGGCACCCGGTCGTTTTGTGTCTGTGATCTGTCCTTCAATCCACTGATTGTTGTGCATCATGGTAACAAACTCACCCATCTCCGGAGAGATGTCTGCAAACGCCTGTCGCACAAGCTCAATTGCTTCGACAAAGGGAATCAAGTGACTAGTGTTCTCTACCAATTCCTCCGGAAATGGTGCAAACAAATCCCACGGTGCCATACAATCTACTTCAAGCGATTTCGCCTTTAGGTCTAGAGCGTGCCTTGCCAGTGGCAAATTCTCTTCAACAACGGACATCATGGTCTCAAGTGTGCAAGCATCGATCCGGCACTTATGAAGTGATGCATCCAAGAAATGAAAAGGTTTCTTTCGACTCCTCAATTCATTCTCATCGAGACGCCAGCCTGCAAGTGCATTTAAAATCGAAGCACATGACTCTTGCTGTGTTTGCCATGCGTTCCTCACGGACAGATAAACCTCACGACGCTCCTGAGCGTCTGGGCTTTGAGCATAACCAGCGGCACGCGCAAGACCAAAGACTTTCTCTTCGTTACCTAATCTAACTGTGCACCGTAAAGAGGTCGAAATATTATCGTACAGCGTGCTCCAACCATGCATACCATTGACAGCAAAACGAGTGAGCATCTTCTCTTGCTCCAAGCTGAGCTTGAAGGGCAGAAGTTCACGCTGTTTTCGAATTAAGAACTCATGTGGGCTAAACTCATCACGCAAGAAACAGGCTGATACGAATTCAGAAGAAGCTTCTGCCATGAGCTGATTCAATGAGAGCGAGTTTTCTTCAAGGTGAGTCATAAGCTGTCGAACTACTGCTTGCATCTGCCGCGCTTGTACATGACTGCCATTGACGCTCAGCAAACAACTGACGTACGTCCCCAAATTGGCGCCAATGACAAAAATCTCATCTGCAAGCCTACGCTGTCGCGCAGCAGCCTCAATCAACTCCAAACTACTGCCATCCAGCTGATCGACTCGTTTGAGACACTCCTCAAAAATCACGCTTTGAGTCTTAAGCACTTCACTTTTTTTTCGAACAAGAGCTAAATCTTCATTAAATTCTGGAGATTCAATTGAGCTGTATTCATCGTAATTATTCCAAATAG
>JBEAPS010000057.1:0-2879 GCA_041164285.1 Pseudomonadota bacterium | reverse complement strand
CACGAGGTGCATCCATGAATTACAAAGAGTTCTTCGGAATGACCCACGAACCCTTCAGAACAGATCTTCAAATCAAAGATCTTATGGATTTACCCGGATTGCGCGGTGCAAAAGAACGCATTCAGTTCGCCCTCAAAAACGGTGGCGTTTGCCTTCTCACAGGCGAAGTGGGTCTTGGCAAAAGCACAACCTTGCGTGCGAGCGTCAACGACTTCCATCCAAGCCAGACACTTGTTCTCAACGTCATTGCCAACACGGGATCGATAACGGAGCTCTACTCACAAATCGCTTGGGAGTTGGGACTCAATCCCAGTGGCCATCGAGAGCTCCCGAGATTTCAGTTGGATTTAAAGCAGACAGATGAATTATTCTGAGAGCGGTGAAGGGAGTTGCAGCTTGAGTCTCTCAAGAGTGGCGGTGAAATTCCAGGGTAAGAAGTCTTCAGGGTTTTGCTTGCGTTCTTTTTCGAACTTGAACAGTGCGGCCAAGTAATGAACAGGGTTGAGTCCATTCTCCTTGGCAGTGAGCAGCACTGACATGTGAATATCACCCACGGCAGCTCCAACACTATTTTTGAAAAACAGCGAGTTTTTGCGATGACGAATAGCGCGCTTCAAAAGCCTTTCGCATTCGTTGTTGCAGACAGGTGCTCGCTCATATTTACAACACGCGGTGAGCTTCTCGAAATGGTTGAGGAAGTATTTGTATGCTGACCCGAGTGGCGAATTAGGCTCTACCCTGTTGTCCAGGAAGTCAGATTCAATTTTTAATTTTATCTCCAACATTTTAGGAAGCGATTGTTTTTGGTGGAGCATCAATCGCTCCGTGGGTGAGCAATCTCGAGTTTTCCGATCGTTTTCAAAGACCGAACCGTAAAGCTCTAAAATATGTGAAACGTGTTCTTCAAACGCTGCATTAACTTCCAGTTCTTTAAACTTCCTCAGTGCATGGCTGTTACAGTTGGCCTGAATGACCTTCACATCCATTTGACTCAACTTGCATGAGTTTGAGCTTGAAGCATCCATCATCAGAATCACTTGGTCTTCCACCGTACGTGCCTTGTTCAGCTTTTCAAAAACTTCGCCCGCATGATGAAGACCTGATTCAAAAAGACAGACTTTTCCTTGTGCAAATTTGGCGATGTATCCTGTTGTGTGAAGACCTGTGCGACGCACCTGCTGAACATCACCGTTTCTCAGCGTTTTGAACATCTGTGCCATTTCATTAATCCGCACCGATGTGTCATCCATCTGGACGAGCTGACCTTTTTTTGCAAATTGGCGCAGGTACTGAATGAAGTCATGAATTTCGTCGGCACAACGTTCAAACAAATCCCATTGAGTGCTGTCAGAAATTCTCAAACCCATGCAAGCCGTGAATTCTTCCAGTCGGAACGAAGGCATGCCCAAGGCATAACGCAGAGCACAGATCATTGAGGCGGCATCTAGAGTAAAATTGCCGATGCGCTTTTCATTGGCTTCAGCAAACTCAGCCTCTTTTGAGGTGTCGCACTTAAGACACCGACAGGTCTCCACTTCATGCTTTTCTTCTGTGAGACCCACGAGGCGGATGATTGTCACGGTTTTGTTATGAGCCTTGTGCATGTTCTTGTGACAGGAGGGGCACTTCAGATCTTTGGGATTGAGAGTATGAGAAATTCTCTTAACAGGTTTTCTGGGTTGACGATCTGCTCTGTCCTTTAGGTCATCATCATTCTTTGGCGGCTCGTTTGCTTCAGAATTCTGTTCTTGAGAATTATTAACTTCATCTGCTCTGCTCTCAGGGCTTGAATTTTCTTGTGGTGCGGGCACCGGATTTTCAATCAAAGGGTTGCAAGCAAAAAGTCCGATTGCCTCTTTTAATTGTTGGCGGATTGCCTTTTCAGCAGCATCAGTCACAGTTTTGTGATCTTTGAGAACCTGCTTTAGCTTATTGAGAGCTTCAGCAGGAAGATTAGAATCTTTTAGGGCAGATTCTAATTCCAAATAGTTCTGTTTCTGAATTGTAAAAAAAGTTACATTTTTCATGTAAAATACATACAAAATATATACATAAAATTCAAGTCGTCATGACTATTTTTTCCACACAGGATGAAAATTTTTTGGATCGGGATTTCCATCAAACAGCAATCCCTGTGCTTGAAAAGATTCCATGAGAGAAAAAACTTCTTCGCCTTTTTTCGGCCACGACTTAAACGCTCCTTGAGAGAGTCTCTTCGTTGTAAGCAAAAAACCTTGACCGTCATACCACATGACTCGTGCTTGAGTGCGCGATTTGTTAACAAATAGAAAATATCCTCGCTCAATAGGATCCATTTTAGTAATGATAATGCAATAGCCGCGCATTCCATCAATGCCGCATGCAAAGCTAACGGAATTATGAACAACAATAATCGCCACGCCTGCAGGAAGAGCTATCATGCTTGAGCCCTCAATCACTGTTGGAGAAGAGTCAAAGTACGTGCAAGAAAATCCGCATCGGACATTTCAATGCGGAGCCCTTTCACATGAATGATGCACGGCGGATTTTGTTGAACGGATTGAATAATCGGCTGTGGAACAAGAACCTTTGTATGCAGAAAGACTGGCTGCGTATCAGCAACTGAACTCTTTTTAATTCTTCGATCATTGCTGCCTGAGTCTTTGACTTTCGACGCGTGTTCCCAGTTGGAGATTGTGCTGCTACTCAGTCCGCATGTGTTCTTCATGGCTGTGAAGCCATATTTCTTCTTCAACTCTAATGCTTCAGTTTTTAACTCTCTGGGGAATATTTGCGTCTGCCCGGTTCGTGACAGACGAAATTTACGAATCTTCTCTGCGAATATGTTGAGATCACTTTCCATGCAGCCTCCAATCGTTTTTAGTCACGACTGGTTCATG
>JBEAPS010000056.1:0-2763 GCA_041164285.1 Pseudomonadota bacterium | reverse complement strand
AAGACATTTTTTTGGAGTTGGAGAAGGCAGGAGGGTCGACGAAAATTAAGTCAAACGACTCCTGACAGCATGTGAGCCACTGGCAAACATCGGCTCGAACAAATTCATGCGGATTGGTGCTGATTTGGTTGGCCTTGAAGTTATCCCGAGCCCAATCGAGGTACCGGGCGCTGAGGTCGACAGACACAACACGCTTCGCTCCGCCGCGTGCAGCGTGAACGCTCACGCTCCCTGTGTAACAAAACAGATTGAGTACTCTCAAATCCGCACTATTCTTCTGGACCCAGTAACGCGACAGACGATGGTCAAGAAACAATCCGGTATCCAAATAGTCCGATAGATTCACAATGAATTTCAAGCCAAATTCGGTCACAGTCTGCAGGACGGAGTCCTCTCCCAAGCGCTCGTATTGCATGTTTCCTTTTTGTCGACTTCTCTCCTTCACAAAAACCTTAGATCGATCGATCTCAAACAACTCCTCAATACCAGCCAAAACATCACGAAATCTCTCGTCGTCTCTTTCTGCAAATTGTGGGTTGAAGTATCTGTAAATAACAATCGAACCTGCGTAATAATCGACAGACACGGCATACTCAGGAATATCTCTGTCATAAACGCGATAAGCGTCGCACTGCTGCCGCACAGACCACGCTCGAATCTTATTCAGATTCTTTTTCATTCGATTCAAAAATGGATTCATGCTCTGGTCTCAAAAGCGTCCAGTGGAGTACTCTTCGAATAACGACCAACACCTATTATCTCGACTATAAAAAGCAAGCATGACTCTCTCTTGCTCCCACGTTTTATATGTGGCCGATCGAAACGTATAGTATCGCAAAAACAAGCCAGAGCTTTTTCCAGACACAAGGTTGTCAGGCGTTGGCATAAAGTCATCCAGGTAGTAGCACTCTCCACCATCCATCCTCATAAACGGCAATGTAACGGCAAAGCCAGCGTCTTTGCGTTTCTCTGGTACGCTCGCGCAGGCGACGAGGCTATCGGCAAACCAAACGAACATCAGCTGAGCCAAAACCCGCAGAAATGACCCAAAGGTTGAGTTGTAGCATGTAGGTGAAGTAGAATTGAGTCGCACGACGCACTCCCTGCTGAGTTCTTCTGACGTCATCGGGTTGCCCTTCTCCAATTTGAGTGGAGGAGGTGCAGATTTTGCTAACTTCAGCCGCAAGGCTGACAATGTTCGGAAACACAATGCAAATATTGCACATGAGACGATACATTCACGCTTTGACTGCCCCCTTGGCTTGTCTGTTGAGCCTCCTGCTGGGCAGCTGCGTAACGCAATCCAATGAGCAGAGCGTTAGAAGCCCGGAGGACAAACAGGAAGCACAAGAAATCATCGGTGCATCGAAGGTCATTGATTGTCAGATCATCAACCGCGAGTGGATTATACCTGGTGACGTCAAACAAGCCTCAATTGTACGCAATGAACAAAACACAGCGCTCGTCTATCAGGCATTTCTTCGTTCTGGCCCCAGAACCGTTTATCAGCCCCTCACACCAGGCTTCAGTTTTGACGGTGATGGTTTTGCCGTCGGGCTGAAAGACGCTCCGAATGTCATGGATTTTCGGACCTATCAGGACATGCAAAAGAACTTGTGGACTCTCAGCCGCGTGAAAAACCGAGACAGCGAAATTTACCGTGCCATGGTGGAAGCAAGCATTGGCAAAGAAAACTATCGATTCGTTCTGCCGACTCCAGCCAATCAATCTGTTTTGCAAGTCTGGCCAACATTACCAATCTTCAATAACACCATCAATGTCATTGTACGTTCGGTAACAAATGATGACGGGGGAGGAATTGACACCGACGAGAGTAGTCGCTTTTTCTGGTATCGGGTCGACGCACGCACGAACGCCACAAAGCTCGTGGGCAGGTACATAACCCAAAAACTTGATCTGCGTCCTAGCGGGTTCCTTGCGCTCGAACGCACTGGGGAACCTATAGCTGTTTCAATCATCAGAAATCTATCATCACTGGGTTCGAGTGACTCTATGCCCATGAATGAGCCGAGCCGCATATCTTTTCTAAGGATATTTTCATCAAATATTCAGGAAAGGGTTATCTTTGCTGCTAAAGGCAATCTCACAGGGCTTCATGTATCCAACCCCGTCTATCCAGGAATTCACCTCGCGTGGTCATTTGCCCCCGCTCGAAGTGCGCGCAAGTACATTCAGTCAACATCATTTAATTCCAGAGTTCTGCCGGAAAGTATTTTTTCACGCGGCCCGATTAAAATTCAAGAGCCAATGCTTGCGACAGAAGTTTCTTACGAAGCCAACGATCCCGAGCTTCTTTTTACTCCAACAAGAACAGGTTTCGTTCCTGTTCTTGGCTGGTGGGGCCAACTGGAAAAAGATTCGGCTGTCGTTCTCTTTCCAGTGACAAAAGGCTTTCGTACAAGCAATTCCAAACAGCTCAAAGGCCCAGATGGTCTGAGTTTGGGAATAAACTTCACTCCCTCTCTCGCGATTCTCCCGCCCAAATCATTCCGTCGCGTGATGAGTTTCAAGGCAGCACCTTCGGCTGTAGAGAAAAATATTATTGTTTTTTCGGATCGGGATGACTCAGCTGAGTTGAAAAAAGAAAGTCAGCTGTTTCCATGCGCCTTTTGAGGAGAGATGTGACTTATCCAAGTTTCAGAGCGCGGACCTCACGAGTTTTCCTCGTGGACGGTTTCGACCCAGAAAACAGCACTCATGTTGCGCAAGTTCTCCATGACTTAAAGTCAGAACCAAACGACT
>JBEAPS010000055.1:0-3399 GCA_041164285.1 Pseudomonadota bacterium | reverse complement strand
TCTTAATGGCACAATGTTCCTGCTCCACAATATTATTAAGATACTTTATTTGCAGTAAGTAGAAAGTCGAGTGTGGCTCCCTCTTTGTCATCTGCTCTATATAGATACTTCCAGTGGTCTTTCAATAAAGCCGGTACGAGGTCTAAGCTGATCTCAACCCGACTGGGCTCAATGTGCAACAGAACCGCTCGACGCCACCTTTTTTATCGTACGCTGTTAAGTTTGAGAATTCTCATAATGCTGTAGGCATTGGTCACAAACATTGGGGTAGGAATGTTTGCCGATCGCAGCATGGTGGCCGTCCAATCATTGCAGTTATTGAATAAACTGTATTTTCCATTCGAAGCAAAAAAGAGTGCTGAGGTGGGAGTCTCGCGGCGTCGTACGATCTTCAAGGAGTTTTGGGAAATGAACGAAGAGTCAATTGCACCCACGAAAGGCTTTAAATTTGCACTGCTCAATTCGATGCGAGTTGCTCCGCGCACCTCCGATGCGTCGAGAAATGATACTCTCATTGCGCTGCCGTGCGAATAGAACGCAGCTTGTAGGATGTCGTTGAATGTGATTGTTGCCCATGTGTCATGATAGAAGAAAAAGTTTGCATCCCCCCATCCGAAATCCATGTGGGTTTTGCTTTGATCTGATGCTTCAGAAAAACTCCAATTCAAAGAGGAGAAGCTCAGAAAATCACTCTTTGGAACGACGAGATCAATATGCACCCCGTTTGAGATTGCAAAAATTTCTCTGTCTTTGTTCTCGCCAGCGGTGGAGGCAGGCTTTCGAGCAGTACGACTGACTATTACAAGCGCAGCGGCTGTTATGATGACAGAAAGAATTACTGCGAGCAGGAAGATTATTTTATTACTTTTGAGTAGTGCAAAAGAAATCATGGCAGAAAAAGGCTCCTCTCTTCGGGAGTCGGAAAGCGGCATGTATCGCGCTTTCCAAGCAATTGATAGCGATTTCGAGCAATCAAAAGGTACAGCCCTTCGCGCAGAGCTCGATGAAGAAATTTTGCAAGCACAGCCAGACGACAAACTCCTCCCAATGCTTCGCAGATACGTATGATGGCATCTGAATTCCGCGATACCCCGTGTTCATCAGCGACGACAATTCCAGCTGGTAAATCGCTTCGGTCTGTCGATGGCAACAGAGCCGCCGCAGTTTCACCCTGCAACGGTGCAAAACGAAGCGCGCGCGAGACATCTTCCAGCATGAGTGCATTGACAGTTTTGTTGCATAGATTACACACCCCGTCGAAAAACACTGTGATGGGTTGTTGAGCTTTTTTGGAAGGAATCCAGCGCTGATCAAAGGTGAATAAGTGGATCATGAGCATTCCCAACGTCAGGTCAACAAAATCGACAGTCACCATGATTCCAATGTGCATGAGCACCGTTGCGAGCCAAATCCAACGACGTGAGGGCTTCCATGCAGCCAAAAAAGCGAACGAGGTTTCAAGAAACAACACACCCCACGTTTGAATGCGGAGAGCAATCTCGGGAAGCGATGAAAGAAACTCTGACATCAGAATTGGTCGTGAGAGTGGATTTTCAAATAAGAATTTGAGTGCGGAGCCATCGATCCAACTGGGGCTTTGAAGTTTGTGGAATCACCCCAGTTCGACTTTGAGGGGAAAATGAAGATCTGATTCGCAGGCACGGAGTTGAAATGGGAGCGCGTTCGAATTCCGCAAAGGATTCAGGTGCGTGGGGTTGCCTGAACCCCTGACATAATCGCTCGGTAGTTGACCTGACGTAGACGCTTGGGAACAAAAAGAAACATAAGTGAAAATAGATATATTGTGCTAATTCAGTACATTTAGGCTATCAATCACCGTTCTTCACCAAATTGCGGCATTCCACAGCCACCTCCTGCTTCCAGCCAAACCAACCTTTTCGCTGTCCGTCCATTTTAATGGATACAGGTTCACCGTCCTTGGCCAAGTAGACCTCAACCTTCCCTCGCATTGTATAGTCGCGATTTTTGTGTTCGTCGCATGAAATGGTGATCTCTGTTCCACTTTCATTTTGGATGTGACTTATGTTGGTCTTTCTATCCAAGCAATAAGCAAAATTGCCGGAGGAATAATCATTAAGATAAGCTACATCTGAGAAGTTTACGGAGCTTGGATTACGGTAAACAGTGAATTGAGTGCCACTAGGTCGAAACTTTTTCGTCACGGAACATCCTTCTTGACTCGTGTATTTGGTAGTTTCCTGTTGACCTACAGGAGTGAGATCACAGCCTGCGACATCGCCTATGAGAAGTTCGCTGCGCTTCAACGCATAGGTCCCTGACTCAACTCCAGCGACAGGACAGCCCTCTCCAGCTTTCTGTGCACCTTCAACACTCACTGTGTAAGCCACATCAGTGAGCAAACAGGTTGAGCCTGGGGTTGTCATGCGATCTCCGTAAACTGTCTTCCAGAAATACTTGGAATTCTTGGCATCGACACGACTCACGACCGACTTCGTATAGCCGCAAGCCAATGCGTTTGCTTGTATCTTTGAAGACTCGCTCTTGGAGCGTAAAAGAATAATGCCAATGGAGGCAGCTGTGTCATAAGAAATAGGAACATCCGAAGATTTCGTAGATGCGACTTCACCCGCATTAAAGTCGCGCGCTTTGCACGCCACCAACAGAAAAAGAAACGACAAAAGTACTACCTGATTGAAATTCACTCTTCTCTCCTCAGCTTAAATGAACCCAACTCTACATCTTCGATGCAGCATCGTATTGTTTAACCCATTTTAAGCGCACCGTCGACAGCACCTTTCGGTTCCTTTTGACGTCCATGGATTTGCCCCCCAAATTCAAAGTAGGCATTTCTATGAGACAAGCTCAAACACGTGCAATAAAAAGATCCCGGTGGCTGGCAGTGGTTGATGATTATAGAAAGAGTGAACTCTCAGTCACGGCATTCTCACAGTAGCGAAGAATCAATCTGCATACCCTGCGTTATTGGCTTCAAAAGAATGCAGAATTCCTCATGGACTCTCCCTCAAGTTTCAGTTGCACAGCGCCATGAATCAGCCTGTCGAGTCTGGCCTCCAGGGCAATCGGATCTTCGACAACCTCTTTCCAGTTTTCCAGTGGGATCTGACTTGTTATGATTGTGCTTCAGGTTGCAAAGCGTTCTTCGGGAATTTTTGATTTCTTTTCTCTTGTGTTTGAACTGTTGTAGGGCGACCATAGCAGTGCGAGGTAGTCTCGCTTCGATGAGTGTGGCACGGGAAACTCCAATTCTATTGGATGTTTTTGTTTTACTTCCCGTTGTCCCTCATCCTTTTTCTTTGATTCCGGCAAATTATGCCCACCATCTCCCTCAAAAATAACACTTATATCTGGGCTGTTCGAATTGAAAACATTGTGGACGAGGCAGAATTGAGTCTTACG
>JBEAPS010000054.1:0-4403 GCA_041164285.1 Pseudomonadota bacterium | reverse complement strand
GCAGCGAGAACTTTAATGTTACAGTGAGAATTGCTGGACAAAACGAACGCATGATTACAGGAAGTCAAGAGATCGCGAACAATCTTCAAAAGCTTAAGGAAGTGAGGCTTCAACTCAACCTAAATGCTGGACCACAAGATAAGTTGTTTTTTGGCTTTCTAAATATCAGCAGAAAGCTCAAATCCGACGGACTTCACCGGCACGGAGTTAAGTTTGTCATTTATGAAATTTGTGAAGAAATTCTGGGAATACCTTACAATTCTGAAAGTCTCAGAAACCACGCGATCCTTCGTTGGCTTGACTGCGGCATCAGCGCCAAACAGGTTGCGCAACTTGCTGGCTATTCATCACTCAACTCACTTGAGCGATTTCGTGCTAAGGCAAAAAGTCAACGACGACCTAAGAGACAAATCAAAAAAAGTCCGTCCACAAACGTATTGACTTCTTCTTGTCATACGCCTGATAAAAATTCACTGCAGGAGCCTATTTCACATGACGCCTAAAACAATCGGCAGCTGCGAAATTATGGAGCTCGTGGGCTCGGGAGGACTTGGGGAAGTTTACCGTGCCGTAGATCAAAAAACTGGTGAGACAGTTGCTCTCAAAAGACTGCACGATAAGTATCAGACAAACACCAAACTATTGGGCTTATTTCACAAAGAAATTTTGATGCATGCCCAAGTCTCCCACAAGCATTGTGTTAAGTTCATAAGGGCAGATCTCACACCACCGAACGCGCACATCATCACGGAATTCATTGAGGGTATCAATTGCCATTACTTGCTCAAGAAAATGGGGGCGATTCCACCGCTCATTGCATGCTGTCTGACTCTCGATCTCCTTCAAGGGCTCGATCACATTCACTGTCTTGATATGATTCACTCAGACCTCACGCCTGCAAACATCATTCTCGAAATTACCGGAAGAACTGTACTTGCCGACTTTGGTCTGAGCTGCAAACAGGATGTTGAGGACTACGAAGGCATGACGGTGGGCACCCCCGGGTATCAGGCTCCTGAGCGACTCACGCACGACCCAATGACTCGCGCTGCAGACATTTACAATGCTGGTATAATTTTTCATGAACTATTGATTGGCGACAGAGTCTTTAGTAATCCAGATCCCAAGACTGTTATGAACAAGATGAAGACTTTACCTCTTGAGCTACCCCATACTGGAGACGTTCAAGTCGATAAATATCTTGAAAAAATGCTTAAAACAGCTCTGCACTTAAATCCTGGAAAGCGTTTTCCGTCTGCTCGAGACTTCATGTTTGCCATTTATCAAATACTTAAAGCATATGACATCAGGTTCACTCGACGTGCCATCCTTCAATGGATGAATGATGCGAATCTGACGAACGTCTCTCCAAAAGAGCCGAAGCAAACAATTTACATAAAATGAACAGAGAGCCGCGAACTAGAATCATTTCCATAGTACCGAGCCTCACAGAGACGCTGTGCGACTTCGGAATGTTGCAAAATCTAGTTGGGTGTACAAATTTTTGTATCGAACCCAAGTCTCTGCGCACACAAGTTGAATCTGTGGGAGGTACGAAAGACGCAGACCTCGAAAAAATAGTCGCGCTCAATCCTACTCATATTGTCGTCAACACTGAAGAAAACACCTCTGCTTTGATTAGTAAACTCCGGGAGATTGCCACAGAGAAGCAATTTGAAGTCATAGAAACATTCCTCGATAAACCAGAAGACAATTTCACAACTATCAAAACCTTGTCAGAAGTTTTTCTATTTCAGAATGCAGCTGAAAAATGGTGCCGTGAAACTGAAGAAAAACTGCGTCAATTAACCAAAAAAAGAGACAGTGAATTTAAGTTCACATACATCTATTTCATTTGGATGAATCCTTGGATGGTAGCTGGCAATCAAACTTATATTTCGAGATGCTTAGAACTTATTGGTGGTGAGAATCAGATAGTGACAGGAAACAATTTGAAAGACCGCTACCCAATTTTAAATCTGGAGATTCTCAAGCAGCGAAGTCCAAAGGTTTGCCTCTTTTCATCAGAGCCGTTTCCGTTTCGTGCTCGACACATAGATAAATTCGAGCACGAGGTGCAAATAAAACTACCTAATTTAAAGGTGGATGGACAGGCACTCAGCTGGTATGGCAGCCGCTTTACCAAAACTATTTCTTATCTGGAGATTTTGCGTGAGAAAATCAACAAAATTTAAATTTGCCGCTTTAGCAATTATTTCTACAATGGTCTGGGGCTTAGGATACGGAGCTGACAACAATGCACAGAGCCTGAGCACGCCTTCATCAACTTCTGAACGTCTCACGCCTGTCTACACTGTCATAAAGTGTAATGATGGTGACACTTGCAAACTAAAAGCATCCGACAACACTCAAGTTAAGGTTCGATTGATTGGGATCGATTCGCCGGAAAATGCAAAAAAACGTGGAAAAAAGAAAACTAATGGTCAACCTGGAGCAATTGAAGCAAAGGAGTTTCTCAATTCACTCGTAGCTGGTAAAAATGTTCTTCTAAAAAGCTACGGAGTCGATATGTACGGACGTAATCTGGCGGAAATCTTGTTCAACAATGAATCGGTCAACTTACGTATGGTGACTGAAGGGTGGGCTGAAGTCTACCGTGGTAAAGCACCAACTGGGTTTGATCTCACTCCTTTCAATGAAGCTGAGCTGCAAGCTAAACAAACAAAAAAAGGAATTTGGTCATTTCCTGATTACGAAAGTCCGAAAATCTGGAGAAAGAAAAATAAGTGACGAATTCCGATCAACTCTGTGGCTTGTTTTTGTCCCGAAGTGAGTCATTCAAAAAGTCTAAGAGTGCCATAGCCACTTCCCTCGGAATCTTAGTTTTTCTTACGATTTCATCGACATCGGCAATCTGTATTTTATCAATTCCTCCAAATTCTCGAAGGAGGACCTTACGTCGTTTAGGCCCTAAGCCTGGTACGTCGTTCAATACACTCCTAAGACTTTTTTTGTCTCGGGTCTTCCGATGAAAGCCAATTGCAAACCGATGAGCCTCATTTCGAATTTGAGTTACTAACTGAAATTCTGGAGTGTTGCTCTTGAGAAAACGTGTTTGTGGAGGAAGTTCGGGCTCAAGCTCCCCCAATTCATTGCGAGCAGGAATCACAATGCGTTCAGAACTCATCGTAACGTCGTTCGAACGAAAGTTTCGATCTGTTCGCGATTTTGCGATTCCAAACAATGGCACAGCATCAAGGCTAAGGCTTTTCAAAAGCCAAGCCACTTCTCGAACCTGAGGCTCCCCTCCATCTACTAGGAGGATGTCTGGAACATCATATCTTCTTTCATTTTTAAATCGACGCCTTATTACCTCACGCAAACTTGCAAAGTCATCTTGACCTGCAACCTCACGAATGGTGTATTTACGATACTCTCTTTTAGCTGCAACGCCGTCTTTAAAAACTACACCAGAGGCAACTGTTGAGCTCCCTTGAAACGTTGAAATATCGTAGCACTCAATCCAAGCAGGAATTTGTGCAAGGTCCAGAAAGCCTTGCAAACTCGTAAGCCTGCGTTGAACGGCCTCATCCGACTGCATTGCTTCCTGAAGCTTCGACTTAGCATTTTCACTGACTGTGTTGCACAGTCCCTCGAAAGAATCTTTAAAGAGTCGAAGCTGCGCACCTCGTAGAGAGCCAATTGCCTTAGATTTGTTATCCATGCTGAGTTTTAGTTCAGTTTTTTTTCTATCTTGTCGAACAGATCTGTCCGCTTCTATTGCGTTGAGTAATGCGCACAACTGTTGAGTTTGCTCGCTACTAAAATCTTTTCCACATGAGGGCAAGAACACATTTCTTGGGATTTCATGTGAGGAGTAAAACTGACCTACAACTTGATGCACAATTTCAGCTCTAAATGACCCTCTGGAATCTTGTCCGCCGCCCTGATTTTCAAACTGCTCTGCAAACTGCTCACTGCTGTATTTTACTAGGTGTGAGGCGCTTGAAATAAATTTTCCATCCCTAACAATCGCAACATAAACCGAAACATTTTGATGACTCCATGCAAAATCGATAACATCCGCATCGAATCCGGGCATCAAGGTAACACTTTGCTGCTGTGTGAGTTTTTCTAAAGCTCTCAGTTGATCGCGTAACAATGCTGCTTTTTCAAACTGCATTTGCTCAGCAGCCAAAGCCATTTCTTGTTTAATAGCTTGATTCAATTCACTGACTTTACCGGACAACAAACCTACCACGCGGTCGAGTAGCGTCCGATATTCACTTTCATCAACCTGAAGTTTGCATGGGGCAAGGCATTTCTTGATCAAATAGTAGTTGCAGGGTCTCTGAACGGACCTGAACACGTTTGGGGTGCACTTAACGAGAGGAAAAAACCTCTGAATGACTCGCAAAGTGGCTTGCAAGTCCGCTGCGTTC
>JBEAPS010000053.1:0-4014 GCA_041164285.1 Pseudomonadota bacterium | reverse complement strand
AAAACAGTTCTCATGGTGACTCCTCTACTGAAACACCTAGTTTTTTGGAAGCACTCAAAAAATTATCACAGCTCTGTAACCTGTCAATTTGACAGCACGTAGGAAAAGTGTCGCCACACTGACGGTCGGGACTGAGGAAATTTTACAGACAGAATTTTGTCTACTGTTCAGCTCAGAGTTTTTCAGACGTATAAGCTGTAACAAGCAAATTTGCATTCCACATTTGGAACGCCACCGAAGACTATTTCGAGGTTCAAATGCAACACTGTAAAATTTCTTTGATCGGCTCGTTCACGCTTCTTTCGTTACTTGGCTCAGTCGCGTGCAAGAAGAAATCTGAAGAGCAGCAAACTCAAAGTGTGGCTATTCAAGGCCAAGCAGTGAACTGCAATGTCATTGTACTTGGCGGAACGACAGCCGCATTCGCAGCGGCAATCACAGCGGCAGACAACGCGCAAGAAGGTGAAACAGTGTGCTTGACGGAGCCAACCGACTGGCTCGGGGGGCAACTTACAAGCAGCGGAGTTCCAGCTGTCGACTATGCCCACCACGATGTTGATGTACCTGGCATTGGAAAAGTAAAAACATCCGATGCCAGCAGACATATGGACATGCAAAACAAATTCTTTGGCGAATGGATGGCTAAGTTGGGGCCTGTCTCAGAAGACAAAAAACTCGTTTTCCCCTCGCCTCCTCCCTGCTGGGTCTCAGTGCGCTGTTTTGCTCCAAATGAAATTATTGGAAGCATCAATGCGTTGGCTGCCCAATATGAAAGCAGCGGAAAGCTGAAGGTATTCAAGAACACTGTCGTCAAGTCGGTTCAGACGTCATCACAGAAAATCACTGCAGTGACTGTTATTCACCACCGCAAGGTTGGAACTGCGCCATTGCGCCTGTCTGACCAGATTCGTGATTGGTATAGCTCAACCGACACAGCAGTTTTTGCAAAGAGTGTATTCACTCTCAAAGCACCCGAGAGAACCACTTCGTCTGGCCAAGTTTATTTTCCAGTGGTTATCGATGCCACCGAATGGGGTGAAGTTTTAGTCCTCAGTGGCGCTCCCTATCTGCAGGGAATGGAGCGTAACGATCATGCTCCTGTTGGCCAGGGTGCGCAGGAAACATGTGGACAAGCAATTGTGTATCCGCTTGCATTGCGCCTTAATGAAACTCCTGTTGCCGATGGAGGCATTGCTGGAGGACGCTGGGCACGTGAGATTCTTCCTCAAATCGAAGAATACAAGCAGTCACTCGTAAAGAGAGGCTTTCTCAAAGACGGTGAGTCACCCTTCAGTATCCCGACACGCTCACGCAAATTTACCTTTGATGAAGTTTGGACTTATCGTCGGCTCGTTGTCGGTCCTGTCATGCGTTCCAAGGAGAAAGTGTATGGCTTTTTCCCATCAACACAGATTGGCGACATCACAAATCAGAACTGGGAACTCGGAAATGATTATCCCTATAGATACCTTTTTCTTCCTATTTCAGAAGCTCGTGACCAAGCCAGAACAAACACCTGGACTGGTGGCATTGATATTAAAGCATTGGAAGAGGCCGAGCTGCAGGCATGGGGATGGGCTGACTATCTACGTAAAAATGGCACAGTCACGTGGGATGGCCAAAAACGCGATATCGGACAGAATATAGTCTTGTCTGAAGCTCTTGGTACCCCTCTTGGCCTGAGTAAAGTACCCTACATTCGCGATACGAGAAGAAGTATTGGATTTGGAACCGACGGCAGTCCTTATGTGTACCGGTATGGTGAAATGTTCGATGGCATTGAGTTTCCAGACTCTGTAGGCACAGGAGTCTACGTTGCCGATAGGCATCCGAGCTACAACAAGAACTTCAATGGTGAAAAGTGTCAAAGTAGCAACTACCCCAGCGGGTACACCGCCTACCCTCGCCCTTTCACTCTACCTATGAGATCACACACAAACTCTAAGATCTCGAATTTGCTCGTTGCTGGAAAAACGATGGCACAAACTTTTCATGTGAACTCAGCCACGCGACTTCACCCCATCGAGTTTGCATCGGGGACAGGAGCAGGAGCTCTCGCCAGTTTCATGGCTCAAGCACAAGTCTCTTCACATTTCGTTGTGAAAAGCCCCAAACATATCGATATTGTTCAACAACGAATTAAAAGATATCAGCCTCTAATATGGAGCAAGGAGGTTTTGGCGGGCACAATTCCTAAACCAAGCCCAACGCCAACCCCTGCATCGGAATAGGAACAAGTAGTAAATTTCGATTTCAAATCAAAACGGATTAGAGCCATCTGAGCCATGGCTCATTCTCACCGCGAGATACAATTTGTAGGACTTTGGAGCTGCAGCTCGGAGCTGACCAAATTCTTTGATAACAAGTGAGTTGATTTTATCGCGCAAACAGCTGGCGACATCAGGCTCACTCTCAGATCCATCCATCAAACCATGGACAACAAAACCCGGACGCACAACGTCAACCTTAACATCAAATCTAAAAAACTGCTGGGAGGCTTCGTTTCGAAGTCGGGTCCTACAGGAGGTTAGGTCGAGTGCCATCCCCTGAGAAGCCTGCGAAACAACATCAAGTCCGCCCCATCCGAAAAGATTCTTGAGACGATTTTCCTGAAAGTCATCGAACTTTTCCATGTAGCTCACAAAGCCTGACGTCGGCCGTGTGGGGTCAAGAGATGTTGCACGCAGTTGAAAGCTGGAGTTTTTGAAGGGCTGCGTGAAAAAGGGGCTAAAGAACGCTGCGGCCACCGCAACAACCGAAACGGTGAGTAGCGAGTTTTCAACGCGGCCAGTGGACTGCCTTTCCGCACTGCCCACAGTCCTAAACTCCTCTGGAACTCTGTCCAGAGCATTCTCATCGCGCGCCTCTCTCTGGCGTTGAAGACTTTGTTTTTCGCTTTCGTTTAGCATGCACCCACCTCAAGCCTGCAAGGCATTGGGCGAGCATCGTTCAGCTTATCCTGTGAACAGGGTTCAGTTGACCGGATCCTCGCTGCTGAACGTATCGTCAATATTAAACTTGGGAATAGGGAACCGAGGTGTCAGTTTTTCAATGCCCGGGTTTTTATCTACAGCAGGGGCTGCACTTTTTGCAGCCTCCTCTGAACTGGTTTCTGAGCGAGTGCTAGATCCCAATGATTGCGGTGCATTGACAGCCACAGGATCACGCGGCGCAGGCTCTTCACCGACATTGCTATCAGGTGTTTCCGAAATGTCTTTAGAGCGGGCCATGAAGGGAGAGACTCTCCGCGTTGGAAAAAACACACCATTGTTGGCACGACCGCCCACTGCAAGCTGAAGAAAAGTTTTACCACTCGAAGCATAGTCATCAATGACGTCATCTAAATCGGCCTCAGTTTCTTCTGAGTCGTCACCACGCTCATCGAGGGAAGCAGCTCCATGCACTGGAACAGTGACCCTTTGTGTGCCATCTCCATAATCAAATGGCACCTCAGTCAACTTCTTCTCCGCAAGTGGCTGCCACTCAATCTTTTCAGCATACTTTTGTTCTACTATGGGTGTTTTTGCGATTTCTATCCATGCCGGAAGTGCACCAGTGCCGCCCGCAATCTTAAAACCACCCCTACGCATGGGCTCATTGGTGTCATACCCAACGTATGCAGCAATCGTGTATGCATGGGAGGGAGAGAGTTGATTTACTCCCGCGTGTTCAGGATATGGGAGAAACCCGACGTAAGTTGCATTGACATAGTCATTGGTCGTTCCAGTTTTACCGAAGCTCGGTACTCTCAAGGATGCTTTGACGAGCTCAGAATCAATGTCAGGGTCGAGAGAACGCAAAACAATGTTTCTATTCGCAGCTCTTGCCGTTCCATTTGTCACTGTTCCACGCAAAACACTCAAAATTGGTGCCGAGTAAAAATCATCAATCAACTGATGAGACTGGCGTTCCGCTTCCCACAGGAGATTCCCACGATCGTCCTCTATGCGCTTTATGAGCAGTAACTGATTCTCGCGATCTTCATCGAAGTAACGATACACCCGCCCTTCAAGA
>JBEAPS010000052.1:0-9119 GCA_041164285.1 Pseudomonadota bacterium | reverse complement strand
CGAACAGTGCAGCAAACAACTTTGCTGTTTCTTGGTTATAGGCAGCCATGAGCAACTTGTATGCAAGTCCTAGCTCTTGTCCTCCGCTGCCCACAACGAACTCAGCTCCAATAGCCCCTACAAGAGCCAAACCACCGGATATACGAATACCATTCAGAATGAGTGGAAGTGCCGAGGGCAATTCCAAGTGCCAAAAGCTTTTCCACGGAGGAATGCGATAGAGTTGAAACAGCCGCCTAAGATTGGGATCGATTTTCGAAAACCCTGAATACGCGGCACTGATCATTGGATAAATGCAAACAAGCCACGCACACACAACAAGAGCAGCGAAGGCATCGTTTTTGAACCAGACGAGGAGCAGCGGTGCGACTGACACCACAGGTGTCGTTTGCAGCAGAATTGTAAATGGAAATATACCGCCGCTAAATACTTTTGAAATGTGACACAAAAATCCAATGATCAATCCAAACAACAACGCAAGAGAAAATGCGCTCAAGGTCACCTTTGCCGTGAAGTACAAACTTTGAACAAGAAATGAAATGTCTGCAACAAGTGCGCTAAATATTTGAGTAGGCTGCGGTAAGAGCCAAGTAGGGATCTCGAGCAACCTACAAATGAGCTCCCACATAACGAAGACAACTGCTAGAATCGAGACACTCCTCACGTCGCCCTCCCATCGTTTTCTTTCCATTGAGCGTGAATGAGAGCTTTCAGTTTCAATATCTTGGGAGAATTGCGACGCTGGGAATTGGCTTCAAAATAGTCATTCACATTGATTTCCAACTGAATTCGCCCCGCACTGGAAAAAACAATAATTCTATCTGAGAGAAGCACTGCCTCTTCGATATTATGCGTAACAAGCACAACTGCCATTTGACTTGATCGACTCAAATTGATGAGTTCATCTTGCAGTGTTTCACGGGTAATGTCGTCGAGTGCCGCAAAAGGCTCATCGAGAAGAAGAAGCTTTGGCGACTTGTAGAGTGCACGTGCGAGCGCTGCACGCATTTTCATTCCACCTGAAAGCTCATCGGGGTAACTGTTGCGCCACTCCCAGAGGCTAACCTGCTCAAGAAGCATTTTGAGGCGCAGCCCCTCAGGCCCAGTTTCAGCTGTTTGGCCGGAGTCCATTGCCTTGCTAGACGCATTCAACAGATCGCCAAACAAGGTAACATTAGCACTGACTGTTTTCCATGGCAGTAATGAGGGTTCCTGAAACACAAATGAGATGTCATCTGCATGAACTGAATTTCTCAACTCACCAGAATTTGGCTCAATTAAACCTGAAATCAAATTAAGCAGCGTGCTTTTGCCGCATCCGGAAGGACCAACCAACGCAATGCGCTCGGATGCACCTACCGTAAGCGACACGTCTGACAACACACTGCGCCCAGCAAATCCATGGGTTAGCTTCGAGCACTCGATGATGTTTTTCGACATTGCCATAAATCCAACTCACCTATCGTCGCACAACGGTGTCATGCTATCACGATATATTCAATACGCCCTAAAACTGAGTGCCCATAGACGAAGCGGAATAAAGATGAATACGGAAAGCCCAGCTCAAACTCAGAAAGAAAATGTGATTCTGGTGCTGCTTGCATCAATTCAGTTTGCACATGTGATGGATTTCATGGTGATGATGCCGCTCGGACCACAGCTCATGCGGAGCTTTCAAATCAACACCTCCGAGTTTGGCTATATTGTTTCTGCGTATGGAATCAGCAGTGGAATCGGCGGTATCTTAGCAGCTCCCTTTCTCGATAAGTATGATCGCAAACTGTTCTTGCAGCTGTGTCTTGTGGGGCTTTTTGTCGGAACGCTGTTGTGTGCTGTCGCGGAGCAAGCCAATGTTCTTATGGCAGGTCGATGCATTGCGGGCATTTTTGGTGGCATTCTTGGAGCACTCATACAATCTATTATCGCCGACGTATTCCCACTCAATAGGCGTGGCTATGCCATAAGTCGTGTGATGCTTGCATTCTCACTAGCATCTGTTTTGGGTGTCCCTGCTGGGCTACTCTTTGCAAATCAGTTTGGATGGCATTTTCCATTCTTTGCAGTGAGTGGGCTGTTGCTCATTCTGTTGATCACAGCACAACTTTTCTTCCCATCACTCAAGGGTCACATTGACCCTTCAATTTCAGTGAGACAAAGGGTCGCACAGCTCGCTCATTTTTTTAGAGAAACAAACGCGAATATAGGGTTTCTTGCGAGTATTTTTATCATCATGGGCCAATTTATGGTCATACCATTTATTAGTCCATTTTTGGTCTATAACCTAGGCTTTGGAGAAAAGAACCTTCCACTTCTTTATTTGTTGGGAGGCATCTCGAGTATTTTTACAATTCCGCTCATCGGGAAACTCACCGACAAGTTCAACCCCTACAGAGCATCAACGGTGGGTATACTCCTCTCAATAGTGCCCCTCTTCACCCTAACTCATCTCAACACATCAAATAAAGTGTTTATTCTCATGACAACGACTCTCTTCATGGTGTGCATGGGTGGGCGCATGGTTCCATTTTCTGCCATGCTGACAAACGTGGTGCCGCCATACAAACGCGGAGCATACCTGAGCATCACTGCATCGATTCAGGCCATGGCGCAAGGAAGCGCTGCTATGCTCGCTGCAAAACTTGTATCGACAGGACCAAATAAAGAGTTGATTGGCTACGAATTGAGTGGCTGGCTCGCAGCCATCTTTAGCGTTGCGACCGTGCTTCTTGGCCTGAAAATCGCAAAAGTCGCGCAGAGTTTAGAACAACAAACACACTTGAAAT
Organism: Pseudomonadota bacterium; assembly: GCA_041164285.1. Classification (GTDB taxonomy): domain Bacteria; phylum Bdellovibrionota_B; class Oligoflexia; order Silvanigrellales; family Silvanigrellaceae; genus RFOM01. The sequence goes on along the minus strand of JBEAPS010000052.1, from coordinate 6,336 downwards.
CGACATCGCAGCCGCAGCCCACATTGGAGTGAGCCGGCCGCTGATGGCCAACGGAATGAGCAGCACATTGTAGCCAAATGCCCAAATTAAATTCTGGCGAATATTGCTGAAGGTTTGTTTCGATAATCGTAAGGCTGTCAGGATGAGCGAGAGGTTTGCATCTTTTTTGAGTGTCAGTGCTGCCTGCTGCTGGGCCGCTGAGGTTCCGCTCCCTAAGGCAATTCCCACATCAGCTTGCGTGAGAGCAGCGGCATCGTTCACTCCATCACCCACCATGGCAACACGCTTTCCTTGCTGCTGAAGCTCCTGAACATATTGAGCCTTTGATTGAGGTGTTTGGGCTGCAAGGCCTGTGATGCCCAAGGCAGCAGCAACAGCCTGCACGCTTTGCTCGCGATCGCCCGAAGCCAACACTGGCTCAATTCCAAGCCCCTTTAATGCACCTACAACCTCAGCTGCCTCTGCACGTGGTGTATCTTCCAGAGCAAACGCAACGAGAGGTATACTTTCAACTCTGCAAACAACCCACGTGACAGCCTCCCTGTGTGGAAGCTGTTCGAGCTCACTCGGCGAAGCACGAACCACGCAAATATCACGCTCAGAACCGCTGAGCACCACACGTCCCCGCACACCTTCACCTACGACTTCTTGTCGTTCAGACAGCAGGAGCTTGTCCGAGGTCCTCAATTGCTTTTTTCTGATGTGTTGAACAATACCCGTTGCGACAGGGTGCTGTGACTCGTTTTCTAGAGCCTCGATCGCGCGATAAACGTTTTCAGGAACCCCACCAGATGCCAACACACTCTCTTCAACAACTTGAAATTCACCCCGAGTCAGCGTGCCTGTTTTATCGAACACGAGCACTTGTGTCGCCTGAAGTGTTTCGAGCGCAGAAAGATCACGGAACATGAGTCCAAGTTTTGCAGCCCGCGCAGTTGCAATAGAGACAGCAATGGGAGTGGCAAGCCCCAATGCACATGGACAAGCGACAACCAACACGGCCACCGCTGCACTCAACGACGACCATGCGCCTGACTGAGCCACGAACCACCAATACAAAAATGTGCAAAAACTCAGGCCGAGAGTCGCGGGCACAAATACAGCTGAAACTTTGTCCGCGAGGTTTTGAATGGGAGCTTTACTGAGTTGTGTGCGTTCCACAAAGGCGACCATTTCACCCAAACGGGAGGCTTGTCCGGAGGCAGTGACTGTGTAGACGACCGGCGACGCCACGTTGAGCGTACCGGCACTTACAGATGAATTCGGAGTCTTGAGGACAGGTATGCTTTCTCCCGTCAGAAGCGATTCGTCAGTCTCAGTTGTGCCCTCCAAAAGTGTTCCGTCGGCCGCGAACCGTTCACCCACTCGAGCAACAACCAAGTCGCCGGCTCGCAAAAAACGCACATCAACTGTTTCGGTGTGTTCACGATTGCTACCAGCAATTCGCTGTGCGGTGCGTGGCTGCAACCGCAGCAATTCACCCATTGAAGCTGTTGCTTTCCACGTCATGCGGTGCTCAACAAACTTACCAATGAGAACAAAGGCAACAATGGCTGCAGCGGTCTCAAAATAAACAAATTCTCCGCCACGGAACAGTTCTATCAATGACCACAAAAATGAGAGCCCAGCTCCCAGAGCGATCAACGTATCCATGTTGGTAGTTTTTTTGCGAAGTAGGAGAAAAGCTTTTTCGAAAAAGGGTCGGCCCGGGAAAACAAGAAGTATCCCCGTCAAAACAGCTTCAATCAATCGCACATAAAAGAGATGCGAAATGGAATGAATCATTCCAAGTGTGATGACTGGCACGCCGAGCGTGACAGCAAGAATGAGGCGATTCCTTGCTTTTAATTGCTCGAGCCTTTGAGCATTCTCTTGGTCACTTTCACTATCTGCAGGTGAGGCACTATACCCAAGACCAGCGACAATTCTTTCCAGCTCAGCAGTTGAGAGTGATGACTCCACAACGGCACTTCGGTTTGCAAAATTAACAACCGCCCGACTGACACCACTTGTTTCACACAATGACTTCTCTATGTGTGCAGCACAACGCACGCAGCTCATGCCTTGAACACTGAACTCATGAATTGAATTTGGCAACAGATAACCCCATGTCCATGAGTGAAAAAATCTTCACAGCAAGCTACTACAACAGGCACAGGGGGGGCGGTCAATTCTTAAAGGTGCTCATTTCTTGAGATTCATTATATTCAAGCACAATTCCACCATGAACCCATACATAATTACTCGCCCGTATGCGTGGCGGGTCCGGATTAATGGGAGCCTTTACATCGAACCTGCCGCGCGCAATGAAGGCAGTCACGGTCATGAATGCGGGCCTGAAAGCACCTGCGTTCGTTCCAAAAAGGTTCTGTAATTGCCTTGTTTGGTCTTCGAAGTAGGAGGCACACAAAACGCCTCCCCAAAGATTCAAATCCGATGTTGATCTAACCTCACTTGGAAACTGGCGCTGTCCTACATTTCCTCGTGCCTCGGTGAGAAATCGTACGGCTGGCCTCTGCCCATCTGGACATTGGGCTGGACAAATTTGCTTCGCGCCCCCCCAATTTTCAATTACATCTCTCGGACTATTCGGAGGTACCAATCTTCCACCTTTACCGGAGGGTAAAGAAATACCGCCACCAATGGGCTCACATACATTCACAAAAGCCACCCGAGGCACATTCACTGTCGGTTCTAACTGAAAGCCAATTCCTGCCGGCGCAAAAGGTGCTCCCCCCTGACCTACAGGGGTGAACCTACATTGATAGCGTGTGAGACTGTTCACATCGCCATTCAGGTGCTCGAGCAAACACGCACGGTTTTCATTTCCGTTGAACTGAGACGCTTGAAAGCTGCGTCGAATATCTCGAAGCAACCGATTGATCTCGGCGTTTGCATTGTTCGCAACTCTCAGAGTCTTCTGAGTCGCCATGAAATTGCCAAGAAGGGAGGCACTCGCACTTGATAAAATCAGAGTTAAGCTCACTCCAATCATCAATTCAACAAGCGAGAACCCTCGAGCATGATGTGCCGCATGAGGGTTTTCTGCACTCCCTTCTTCAGCTTTCGTCATTTTGAGCTCACAGCTTTGAGCTCAAGCATGTTTTGGATCACCAAATCTCCGGTGACAACTCCGTCAGCCAGAACATAATGCAGATCCGCCATGTCGGCAGGTCCTTCGAGAGCAAGGTTGGCCACCGTTCGACCCGAAGCACCAATTCTCACTGAGTTTACTGCCTTGTAGTCACCGCGGCCACTGCGAACCAGATCCTGAGTAGTTAAATCTCGCGCCTGAACCCAGCCCCTCTTCGTCATAAACGGGTGCGAGTCTGTCACCTTGACTAGCTTCCCATCTACCGTCACTTGAATAAGTGGCTTAAATTCCGGACCAATGGTGAGTTTTACTATCTTTGCAGGCATTTTCGTCACTGGGTTGTAGACAAACTCACCTAAACTCAACTCTGTCACCTTACGATCAGTTCCATCAGCCATGCGGATGAGTGTGGACTCATCAAAACAACCATCGTTGTTACGGCAAACATAACTTGCTTCTTGGTTGGTCGTGTAATTGTAGCTGCATTCAGTTGATTTAGCGGCCTTAAAGTACGCAAAATATGCACATGTTTCAGATTTATGAGTCTCGAGAGCCATCTTTTTGCCAATATTATCGATCTGGTAAACGGTGAATTTTCTCGGCGCTCCTCTGGTTACACTCTGAATGTATCTTTCGGATTGGGTAATGGTGTTCCCCGTGCCAGTACCATCGTCTACTTCGAACGTACGGGTTGCCCAATTGGCGACGTCTTTGTCTCCCACGAACTTAATTAGTTTAGGATCCGAATCAACCAAAGAATATCCCACTCCAGACATCGTTTCTGCAACAAACTCGTCGTAAGCAGCACGAATCGGATGCTTGCCCGAACCCTTCGGGTTTTTGGCCCACTTGCCATTTCCTTCAAGAAATTCATCGTCTACTTCGAGTGCTTGTACAACCATGTCAGCAGTCGTTTCTTTGCCAATCACGGAGGGTTCTACAGCATTGTTGATATTGCCTAGAGCTTCTCGTTCTTCCAATATCTTTCTTTGTACCAAGTCAACCCAACGAGGATCGCACTGCACCTGAACTGCCCGACTTGCAAAATATTCGCGTGGTTTAGGGTCATTCGCATTCTCAACGGAGTCAGGACCAGCACTGGGAATCTCCAAGGGGACTGATTTACATTTTGTATGTAAGGCAACCTTATGCTCTTTAAATGGAATTCTCACGCGCGTACAGAAGTCGGGATCAGCACCACCTTTGTCTTTAAATTTAGCTGACTTCAAACACCCATTTTTCATGTCTCCCAGCTTCTCGGCGTGAGTTAGAGTCAATCCTCCAGAGTCCCTCTCATCTGGAAACCAAAATTTATAACGTGACTTGGATCCTGATAGAAAATGCTCAAATTCAGGTCCGCCCTGGGCACCCTTTTGGGGCATCACCCCCACGAAGTACTCATTCGCTCTGTCTCCTGAATACTGATGGTGCGAGAGAACTTGACCGGCGCTCTTATAGGGAACGACGACTTGCGACGCAGACTCGCTAAAGGCAGGTGCAATCGGGCGAGCTCCGCGTGGCCTATCAGACCCTTTGTATGCCTCAAAAAATTTATCTTGTACACCAGCCAAAACCGAGTATTTATCAGTACTTGTTCGGTCTTGAAACTCATCTAAGTAAACTGCGCGTTGATATTCGTCGGCGAGCGGACCATCCTCACGTGGTTCAATCTCGGTAAGACTGTAGTCTCCAGTTTTTGAACGGGCTTTAAACGCTATATTCCCATCCACTCTCGTTTTTACGACAGCTGGCTTCATGAAAAAACATGTGTCTGTTGCGCCGTATTTAGCGGCTAGTCCTCTGTTCCTGTCTTCTACTGCACCAAAATTCAGTGTTGCTTTCAGCGAGGAAAAAAAGAGCCCTCGTAGGTTACGACCAGGCCGCTGTGCTTTGACGATTGCGAGTCGGCGCTCAACTCGCTGGGCCTTGCCCGAACCAGTAACTTCCACTGGTTTATCACGCTCAAAGAGAACTCTCACAGGCTGAAGTTGAGTCTCTTTTTTTCCAGTCGCTACATTCAATTCTTCAACCGGTACACAAACGTCGACCAAGTCACACATTTTTTTGCCAAAACCTTTATCGTTGAAACACTGCACATCCGCATTTGCAGCTACCCTCGCATAGCGCCAACGAGGAATGTCTCCTGCGCTCGCGGCAGGGCAGCTGAGTGCATACGTCGCCGTCGCAGGCTGTTCACAGGTTGCGTTTGCGGCTCGAGTGTACGGAGGGTTGCCAGACTTTAGACTTTTTGCACCATCTACCTGCACCTCAACGGCACCGCAACTTGAATTGAAGAACAAGCTTCCGGTATTTATGAGTTGGGACACTGTCTGCAACGCAGCCTCGTTGGCGCGCCGTTCAGAGTCTACAACACTTTCCTGCTGTGCTGCTTTCTTGTTTTCCCGAATATTTGAAATGATTGTTGCCGTTCCAACCGCAATCGCGGAGGCGAAAACGAGCACAGATGTTGTGCTTGTGCCCACCTCATTCCCGAGAATTGTTGCTCTAAAAGATTTCATCACTCAGCCTCCAAAAAACAAAAAAACACTAAGGTGTGATAATAGGATCTGGAATTGTGCAAGATAGACTATTGCAGGTGTAAAAAAACGTCGGATCAGCAATACAAACGGGTGTTCCAACACCATTCGTTGGAGAATTTCTGGATTCGTTATTGCAATTGGGCACGGGCACACCAAACTTTTCACTGACAAACCGCTTTCGCGTTTTTCGAAAGCCTTGTTTCTTAGATCCAATAGATTTATCGGCGTTTGTTACTGTAAACAGGTCAGCCTCAATGACGAAACTTCGATTCATTTCATGCCGAGCATCTTGGCATGTGAGCTGAGTTCCCAAGCTCGAGTCTATAAAGGTTGCTGTAGTTACCGCGAATCCCAGGACTGCAGGATTGTCGATGGCAGAAATCCCCGTAGATGAACCTGAATCAATTGAGTTCGCAACAAAATCTCCGGTTCGTGAAAACAAGTTCCCCACAAAAGCAAAGCACATTCGAAAACTTGGGGCTGCGAGCGTGCCAGTATCATTATCACCAGTTAAGAACTGAGCTAAAATTGGGATATCATTGTTCACATTGGCATGGGGCGGATTCGCAGAACGATTTCCTTCTTGCGCGCTACACACGTCTACCCATGCGCACATCTCGGCAACAACGTCACCGTCGGTTCGGTCATTCGAAGCTCCTGCATCATTTGCACCACAAAAACTTCTCAGTGCGGGCTGAATGT
>JBEAPS010000051.1:0-2567 GCA_041164285.1 Pseudomonadota bacterium | reverse complement strand
ATTCCTGGACAAACTGCTTCACTCGCGGATCTGTGTCGTCTGCAGCAAAGTGACTCGACACGTAATGACCTGCGGCTGCATCTCCTGCAATTTTAAACAAGTCAGGACTGTCCCAGCCATCCGTACCTAGGAATTTAGCCTTTAGCTTCAACTCTTTTGCCTGGCGCAGAATTGCACCTACCTGCGTGTAATAACCCGGCACAAAAACAACGTCAGGTTTTGCGCGACGGATCTTCATCAGCTGAGTTTTAAAGTCGCGATCCTTTTGAGAGTAAGAAATCACAAGCTTGTCGTCGATCTTACCGCCCGCTTCCTTGAACGTTGCAACAAATGAATCGCGCAAGCCACGGCTATAGTCTGAGTCGGAGTCCACCAGCACTGCAGCGGTCTTCGCTTTCAAGTCCGACGCAGCAAATTTAGCCATCACCGCACCCTGAAAACTATCGACAAAACAAATACGCGAGATGAAGTCTTTTCCGATCGTAATTGCATCGTTCGTGGATGCATGGGTCATGAGCGGAATCTGAGCTGATTGCGCTGCAGTCGATGCCGCAATTGTATTCGAACTTGCAACCTCACCAATGATCACAGCAACCTTGTCAGTTGATATGAGTTTATTCACAGCAGCAGCTGCACCCGCCGGCGTACCCTGTGTATCTTCAACCTGCATCTTGAGTTGCGGGCCTTCTTTTCCAGACTGTTCAAGCGCAAGCTTAAGTCCGTTGAGAGACTCTTGCCCGAACGTGGCAGTCGCTCCAGTCAATGGAAGAATCACACCCACTTTGACCTCCTTCACAGGAGCTGCGGCAGTGGATACGCCAGAGAGTCCAGACGAAAGGGATAGAGCTGTGAAAAGAGAAAGTGCGAGGCGTCTAGAAATCTTGCTTGACATGGTCACGGGTACTCCTATGTCTCTCTGACTTGCCGACGAAGACAGAGCCGTGCGAAAGTTTATGAACATGAAGACCCCAATGATATGTCATTTAAGTGAAGAAAATTCAAGAGCCGAACCCGGTTCTGCCGCGTGGAGGGGCAAATAGTGAGAGTTTGTATCGCTCAAATCCGTGTTCGCGCTGCCGCACTAGAAACTAACTTCCAAACGATTAAGGCAGCAGTCGAGACAGCTGCACAGCAAAGCGCAGACATCATACTGCTTCCAGAAATGTGTCTACCGGGCTACTTTATCGGGGATTTGTGGGAAAGCAGCGATTTCCTTCGACGCTGTGATGTGTACAACCAAAAAATTGCGAACTTGAGCCAGGGTATTTCGATTGTCTTTGGGTCGGTTGGAATCGATTCAGCTCGAAAAAATGAAGACGGAAGAGTGCGGAAATACAATGCAGCGTATGTTGCTCACAACGGCACACTTGAACAAAATACTGCAACTGGCCTCCCATTCTGGCCAAAAACCCTCATGCCCAATTACAGAGAGTTCGATGACTCGCGGCACTTTTTCGATCTCAGAAAGCTGGCACTTGAGCGTGATGTTCCACTTCGCTCACTGTTACGCCCAGTCACTCTCATCCTGAAAAGCGGCGTCACGGTCAATTTGGGAGTCGGTTTGTGCGAGGATGGATGGGATATAAATTACTCCTGCAAGCCCTACAACCTTTTATCTCAAAACCAAGTAAAGCCTGATATTTTGGTCAACTTGAGCTGTTCACCCTACACGCGGGGCAAATACGAAAGACGCAGGCAAGTTTTTGCGGACAAATCAAAACAATGCAACACTCCGCTTTTTTACGTGAACGCTGTAGGAATGCAAAATGTTGGAAAAACCCTCTATACGTTTGACGGTCAGAGTGGCATTTACTCATCCGATGGGTTTGCACCGGTCGGCGATGCGTTTTCAGAAGTTGTAACTACAAACGAATTGCCTGAATGGCTCAACAAAGCTCAAGCAGCAATCGTAGCGGAGAGGCACCCAATGGGCGAGACATTCCTCGCTCTCGAAACCGGACTGAGCTACGTCCGAGACGAATGGTCTCTCGGGAAGGTTGTCGTAGGTGTCAGTGGAGGAATTGACTCTGCACTCTCAGCTACGCTTCATTGCAGGGTGTTCGGTGCTGAAAATGTGAGTTGCATTACCTTGCCGTCACGATTCAACTCACAACTCACTCAGAATGCAGCCGCACGACTGGCACGAAATCTAGGATGTCATTTTGCATCAATGAACATCGAGAAGAGCGTGGCTCTGACTGAAACTCAGCTGAATGAAGCACGTGCACAAGGTTTGCCTCTTCCCCACAAAACACCTCAGCTAGTAAAAGAAAATATTCAAGCCAGAGACAGAGGTGCACGACTGATCTCTGCAACTGCTGCGTCTCTCGGTGCCGTCTTTCCATGCAATGCAAACAAAACTGAACTCACAGTTGGTTACTCAACACTTTATGGAGATCAAGCCGGCTATCTCGCTCCACTCGGAGACCTCTGGAAGGGAGAGGTGTATGCTTTGGCCCGTTACTACAATGACAAGATTTTCGGTTTTCCGGTAATACCCGAAGACTCACTCAATGTTACCCCGAGCGCTGAACTTTCTGCAGATCAAGACATTTCCGCAGGTCAGG
>JBEAPS010000050.1:0-3480 GCA_041164285.1 Pseudomonadota bacterium | reverse complement strand
AGCGGGTGAATCGAGTACCCAGAAAATTAAATACGCCGATGTTCTTGGCTCGAGCGCTGAAGACAATCAACCTGCATTCTTCGAGCTCGGCCTACAATACGACAAAAATGTTCTTTATTTTTATCCTCTGGGTTCTCTGGGCGAGCGCGAATTCTGGTTGGGTCGTGAGTTGTTGGAAAATCTAGAAGCCGGAGTTGTTTTCTCGGGATACTCGAAGTCTTACGAGCCCAGCGTTGCAATCGAGGACGATCCTTCGAAGCGTAAGTCCTCGAATGCAGTGGCACTTGGAATTTTTACAAATTATGCGTTTGAAGCGATCGGGCAGGGATGGGAGCTGTCTGCAGTCCCTTATTATACTTCTGAGGCTGTCAAGTTTGAAGAGTCCAGTTCAAACACTCGCAGCGAAGGAAGTGGGCTATCGGTTGAAATTGTCATGGTTCGTGAAGTGACTCCGAACCTTGCATTTGCCGCAGGGTTCAGTTTTGATTGGGAAAAAACGAATCTGACAAGTGGTGGTAGAAAGGTCTCTACAACCACAGACTCTGATATTGGACTTCATCTAGGTCGAATGCGTTTCAGTTTTTGAGGCACATTCCTGCACCCTGTGCTAGCCCTTTGGCACAGGGACAGCTTTTCCACTCAAGTACCCCCTGAGCAATGTTAATGTGCAGGTGGAACTTTCAGGAGGGTTAGAAATGGCCATCAACACAATCAAGCCGCAAAACACCCCCTCTCCCAATCATGCAGTCGCGCAAAAGTCTGCGGGAGATGCTCAGAAATCAGAGGGAATCAGGGCAACTCAGTCCGCACTGAGTGCATATACGAAGGCAGCTCAGCCCCCTGCGCAGCAAGCAGCTGCAAATGTACAAATTTCTCCGAGAGCCAAAGAGCTCAATCTGGCTCGACAGGTCGTGGACTCTACTCCCGATGTGCGTGAAGACAAAGTCGCACACTTCAAAGCAATGATTGCTCGCGGAGAGTACAAGCCTGATGCCGGTAAAATTGCAGATGGCATTCTGGCAGAAGCCATGCGTGATGAACTTTCCAAAGACCCTGAGGTTGCACTGACCTGATGGATTGAGGTGAGCCAATGAATGAATTACTCAAATTCCTGGCTCAGTTTCTTCAGTGTCTCCGACAGCAAATGACTCTTCTTGAGGAACTTCTCGTTGTGCTTGCGCGCGAGGAAGAGCTTGTTGTGTCATTTTCGTTGCCTGACTTTGAGAAACTGGTCGTTGAAAAAGATCAGATTGTTCGCCTGATTCAGGCGGCTGAGTCTAGGCGTTTGCAAACTCTTCAGAAGTTATGCTTCATGATGGCCTACGATGCTCGCGGCAAGTCACCGTCCCTCACTGAATTTGTGACAGTTGCCCAGTCGTATCAAAAGAATGTTGCCACGCTGATAGAACCAGATACCTTCGAGAAGCTTTCGGTTTTTGTTGCTGAAATTGAACATGTTGCACAGGTGTACAGGTCGCAATTCTTACATGCGCAGCCGCGAATTGAGCAAAATAAACTCATCCTCAAATCACTTGCTCGCAACTTTAAGCGCTCCCTTATGGTGCTGGAGGCAGAGTCACCCTCGGCGAATCGATACAACGAAAAAGGCAAACGCGTTGAGAGAACTGTTGCCGAAGGTGCTCCAAACTTTGTGCGAGTGAGGGCGTAGCGTATGCCAACCGGCTTACAGCACATCTTGAATGTTGGTGGTTCATCTCTTGGCAACTCGCGGCTAGGGATTGAGGTGACTGGCCACAACATTTCAAACGCTCAGACTCCCGGTTATAGCAGGCAGCGTGCAGATCTTGAGCCAAATAATCCTGTTCAGTATGGTTCACTCATTTTGGGGCAGGGAGCTAAAGTCGGAAGAATTGCTCGAGCTCACAACGAGTACCTCGAACAAGCGATGAGACGAGAAACTCAAGTTCATGGGCGGGCAGAGGCCTATGAGCACAACTTGACTCGTCTTGAAGGCTTTTTCAATCCTGATCTAACGTCCACGATACGTCAGAGAATGGATTCATTTGGCAGCGCACTGCGAGACTTTGCAAACATGCCAGAAGAGCCTGCTATGCGGATTAATCTCCTTGAAACCGCAAACAATCTTACGACAAGCATCAATGTGACTTACGAAAACGTTGTGCAATTGCAAAAAGATATCAACGAAGAGCTTGCCGTAGATTGTGATATAGTGACTCAAAAACTCAAGGAGGTTTCGCTTCTTAATAAGGAAATTCTCGCATTACAAATGGGCGATAATACACGTCCTCATGACTTAGAAGATAGGCGTGATTTGGCACTCAAGGAGTTGTCAAATTTAATAGACGTCCAAATGTACAAAGATGACCGTGGTCTTTATACGGTGCGAGGTCCAGGTGGACAGTTGTTGGTTGAAGGTATTTTTTCTGCAAAAATAGAACTCGACGTTGATAGTTCGAGCAAGCAACCTCGCGTGGTCTGTACAGACTTTGCTGACACAAAGCATAATGACATTACGAGTAAAATTATTTCTGGAAAAATTGCTGGTATGGTCGAGGTGCGCGATAAGTACGCTCAAACGATCCGTGAAAATTTGAATGAATTCGCTGCCACGTTTGGAAACTCGTTCAATGATGTGCACAGGAAAGGGTTTGGTCGTGTTGACTTTGCAGATCATTCAGGACGTAACTTCTTTGAGGGAGTTGACGGTCAATATGAGGCTGCACAGCAGATTTCTGTTTCTCGCCTGATTCAGCAGGATACCAACGCAATTGCATCGGGGATGTCGCCACTAACCCCTGGCGACAATGTGATTGCAAATGAACTGATTAAAGCACTCGAAAAGCCAATGTTCGACAGAGATACGACAAGTGCCAGCAGTTTTTATGACAATTTTGTTGCCACTCTGGGCTCGGCAACGATGTCAGCAAAAAATGAACTGAAAGCGGCAAAAGTCGTCAAAGCAAATGTTGAAACTCAAAAAGAACAGTTGTCTGGAGTATCACTAGATGAAGAAGCTGCGAATATGCTCAAATACCAGCACATGTTCACAGCAAGTTCAAAAATTATTACGACTGCGGATGAAATGTTTAAAACTGTGCTTGACTTGAAACGCTGATATTTGTGGAGATGATAAGAAATGCGTGTTTCTGAACGCATGAAATTTGATGCAACTGAGAACCGTGTCAATCAGGCACGAGCATTTGCCCTTGATACTCAAGATCAGGCTGCATCTGGACGAAAACTTCGTGCCGTAAGTGACGATCCTAGCGGTGCTGTTAGAGTTTTTAGAAATCGAACCAGACTTGAAAACGTGAATCAATTTCGCAGAACAAATGATTACGTCGAGGGATTCTTAGGTAAAACTGAAGACTCTCTGCGCAGCATTACGGAATCTATCATGCGTGCTAAAGAGTTGGCTGTTCAGCAGTCTAACGGTGTGTGGGATGCGGGTTCACGTAAGACAGTATCGTATGAAATTCAACAGTTGGCAGATCAAAT
>JBEAPS010000049.1:0-4089 GCA_041164285.1 Pseudomonadota bacterium | reverse complement strand
ATTATTTTCTTGATATTTCGAGTGTTTCTGGAGCCTTTAAAAAACTTAGTCACCTTGGATTACTTCCTTCTGCTACTCGAGATGAATTTTCTTGGTCTACTCATCGCGGTGTCATTCAACTCATGAGTTCTCTCAAAAGAGCGAACTCAGTTCAGTGGGTCGAACCTAACTTGGTGAGTTATCTGTCCCCGCAAGACCGCATTAAACTTAATGAGGATGGAAGTCTCGGCATTGCGCCTGAGTTTAAATACAATACATCCATCGTATCGGTGCTAAAACGTATCAGGGCAGACAGTGCGTACTCTTTCGTCGAGAAAACCAAGCCAAATTTGTCTCCCGTAACTGTTGCAATTTTAGATACAGGAGTTGATTCCGAGCATCCCGAACTAAAAGATCAGATGTTTGTGAATCCAGCAGAAACTGTTGATGGCTTAGACAACGACAACAACTGTTTCGTGGATGATATTCACGGTATCGATGCAACCATTGAATGCGGTCGCGACGATAGTGTCATTACCCGCCCGGGGCACGCTGATTTGGGTGGTCCGGGGAAGCAATGTCCGCGTGTCAGAGTAAACGATGAACTATCAGCAAACTGTGGTCATGGCAGTCACGTGGCGGGTATTGTAGCAGCCAAGCATGGCGGTGATCTGAGTACTATTGGAGTTTGTCCAAGTTGTAAGATTCTGTCTATTCGCGTCGCGGAGCGCTGTATTCAACCTGCTACAAGCGAATCGGGTGAGTGCCAGCGTCCTTTGACAGCTTATGATCCTCTCCAGTCATACGAGGTTGACGGTGGAATTTCGGACGCCTCTCAAATTCGGGGACTGACGTATTTGTACAACCTGCGGGCTCCCGACGATCGGAACCGGTTGTTGGTGAATGTTGTTAATCTGAGCTTAGGTAAATACTTTGCGTCTCGCTCTATGAGTTACATCATCAGGAATTTGCAAAGAAAGAATATTATTGTTGTTGCCGCTGCCGGTAACGACGGCACTGAGTCACCGAGCTATCCTGCAGCCTATGAGAGTGTTGTGGCAGTCTGTGCAACGAGTGAGGATTACGTGAAAGGTGCTTATGGTCGTGCACCTTTCAGCAATTTTGGCGATTGGGTCGATATCTGCGCTCCCGGCACAGATATTGTTTCAACAACCCCCGGAAAGACATTTGATGGTGGTGGCCTTTTTATCGACAAGACCGGGACAAGTCAGGCCACTCCTTTCGTGGCTGGGGCGCTGGGGTATCTGTTGTCTTATTATGGGAATCAAAAGAGCTCAGCTCAGATAGTACAGATGCTGAAGGATGGTGCCGACTCTGAGATTATTTACAACGCTCAGGGCAACAGAATTGAAGGTACGAATGAGCGCCTCTATCGAGCCTGTTATAGCGACACCCGAAAGTGTGATAATCTTTTGGGAGCTGGATTTCTTGATCTCGATGCAGCTATTCAAGGGCGGAAACAAAGTCAAACTAACTTTGATTTTCTGAGTAATCAGCCATTTGGCTGTGTTGTGAACAATCTTGCAAGTTCGCTTCGTATTCCAGTGAGTGTTGAGTTGGGGTGGCTGACCACCAGCATGCCCGCTGTTCTGTTCTTTGCCTATGGGTGGCTACGTTTGATTCGCAGTCGTTCATTGCGTGCGAAGCTCCGGAGGCTGTTTCGATGAGTTTTCGTAAAATTTTATTGCCACTGTTCTTTTTTATCGTGTTGACTCACGTGAGTTGTGGTGATGAGAAAGAGCCATATGCGGTTGAACAGAAAGTTTCAGGAGTCACGTGGCCAACCCTCCAAAATTTCGAAGCTTGGCGATCTATTTGGGATAAGAAAAGCTGGATTGTCGCTTTGTCTAGGGAGCACCAGCAGCTCAAAAGCTCTAGAAATGTGAGGACCCTGATCGCGGAATCGTTTGTGAATTTAATGGAGCGACGTGATCCGCAGTTAAAGATTAAGCAGGGCCTCAGATCGCAAGCCGCAGCGTTATTTTCTGCTGATGTTATTGCGATTAAGGATTTTGAAAATCCTCGAAGTCATGAACTTAAGCCACTTCCTGTTTTTGGTTTTGCGACAGTTCAGATTCAAAGAGGCCTTGGAGGGGTTGAGCAATTTCTTTCATTGAGTGACTTTTTTGCTTCAAAATTTCTAAAAATGAGCGTCACGGACCGCAGTGCGTACGTGTTGCAGTTTGTCTGGGAATCGCTTGAACAGACTGCTGGAATTGAGTTTGCTGAGCCCGATCTTGTGAGTGAAGTTCAGCAAGAAGATGCTCTCGAAGCTCAATTGGAAAGGCAATTCAATACAAGAGTTGTCGGCGTCTCTAAGCTTGTCAACCAGATGCTAAGAAGTGGTCAATCTGTCATCGCTGTGATTGATACGGGTGTTGATACAAGCTTAGACGCAGCAGGTTCTGCGCTCGAAGGTCGCTTCTTCAAAAATGAATTCGAGAACCCTGCGACTGGCAAAAAAGAAGGCGTTGATGACGACGGGAATGGTTGGATTGATGATTTTTACGGAATTGATTCCACAATTCCACTAGGAGAGAGGGATTCGGGTCCGGCGCCCTTTCCAGGCCCAAATGATGTCGGGGGTCCGGGCGCTGTCTGCGAGGAATCAGGATCAGCGTCTGCATCAAGTTGTGGTCATGGCACACACGTTGCAGGAATTATTGCTGGAAAATCTGAAGATTTTATTGGTGTTTGTCCCATTAATTGTCAAATTCTTCCCATTCGTGCGGCAAAAAGATGTGTGGTGAATGTGGGAGAGACAGCTGGTGAATGTGTGCCTGCCGAGGAGTTCTCCAGATTCGATGCAGCCACTCAGCAGCTCAAGAATACAGGCATCTTGGATTCGGGTCAGTTGCGTGGTCTTGCTTATGTTTTAGACTTGGAGTCTCCGACCAGCCCTGGAGCACTTGCAACAAATATTGTGAACATGAGCCTTGGAAAGTACTTTTCCAACAGGGCATTGTCGTTGATCATTAGGCGCCTTTACCAGAACGATGTTCTTGTTATTGCTGCTGCCGGCAATCAGAACGTAGAAGTGCCTATGTTTCCTGCCGCATACCGCGATGTTATTGCTGTGTGTGCAACAAGCGCAGATACAGGAACAGAGCCTTTAGGAACGAGTTCGGGAGGCGCTCTAGATTCGCGTGGAGTTCGGTATAAAGCGTACTACAGCAACTATGGCGACTGGATTGATGTCTGTGCTCCGGGAACTCAGATCAAATCTGTTGTCCCAGGCAATGGTACCACTGATAAATCTGGAACGAGCCAATCAGCACCACATGTTGCTGGATTGGCTGGGCTCCTCAAAGCTATACGTCCGGGCCTGACGTCGGCTGATATACGCTCTCTCATAGTTCGCTATGCTGACTTTGACTTCCTTTACGGCCTCTTGGAAGACGGCAGACTTGTGAACAGTGAATTTACTTTTTCTCCCTATCCGGATGTGCGCGTTTTCATGTTAGGTAGTGGGGTTGTGAATGTTGCAAATGCGTTCAACTCGATCACGTCTCCAGCCGATGCTGTTGTGAGTCAGGCTGATTCCGCGGTCGAGTCGGGTGACACGACACAGGTCACTTCTGGCTGTGTTGTTTCAAATCTTGCTGCATCCTCGAAGCTCAGACCGCTCGAACTTACTTCGAGCATGCCATTTGTGCTTGGGCTAGCACTGTTCTTCCTCAGGTTCCGACCAACAAAAAAAGCCCGGACAAAGCCGGGCCGATAGAAGCAGGTTTAAGTTTCAATTATCCTGCCTGTGCGATACCTTTGCCGTGTTTGTGGTGGTTGTAGCGTTTGCTATGAGCTCGTTTTATTTGCTCCATCGCACGACGCGTAGCACCGTGGATGCTGTGGTACATGTCAGGTGAACGCATTGTGACGTCACCGTGGAAAGGGCCATCATTCCAGGTTAAATGAACGACGTGATCGTTACCCTCAAGAGACAAAGCCCAGCGGCTCCCAAAGTTGTGCAGTGCAAGTGGTAAGAGCTTTTCCGTGGATTCGCCTTCGCAGCATTCTCTCAATGCTTGAGTCAATTCGAATCCATGAGCCGCGACTTGATTTGTCATAACATACTCCTCGTTAGGAAAT
>JBEAPS010000048.1:0-3399 GCA_041164285.1 Pseudomonadota bacterium | reverse complement strand
TTTTTGCAATGGCATCGGGCAATGAGCGCTCTTTCACACCACTGACTCCGGCCTCCTACTCCGCCGAGATCGCGGGTGTTGGCTTCTCCGTGGGAGCAACAGACCTTTACGGGGATATGGCTGTCTTCTCAAATTATACGGGTAACAACTTGGCGATGAAGCACTTGGCCGCTCACGGCAGTTATGTTCTTTCTGCCGCTATTGGTAAACAGGGCTTTTACAGAATGTCAGGCACCTCAATGGCAGCGCCGCAAATCGCTGGCGCACTGGCATTGTATCGCCAGGCATTTCCAACTCAATCAAACACAGAACTCATGAAAACTATCGCTCAGCGGGTGCAGCGTGCCGGTGTGAATGATTGAGTTGCTGTTCACCATGTTATTTAAAAAGTGAACAGCAAACAATTGCTCAAGAGACTTAGCCCATTTCAATTGTTGTTTTGCATAGGAGCTGCAACAGGAGCCGCAACTGGGACGACTTCAATAACAGCTTGCGGCTTGTCCGCTTGAAGGTTGGGAGAGAACAATGTTCTCGTCTCGCATGAAGGACACCGCTTTCAGAATCACATGTGAGCCAATATTGCCTCCCCACGCTGACACCGTCTTAGAAGGGTTTGAGCGGCGGTGTCATTGGGGTCGATGTGGAGAACATCTTCAAAAGAGAGGTGGGGGCTTTAATGTGTTGAGGCTCCGAATTTCCAATGTTTCTAAATCGTCGCACATCGTCAAAGTCGACAATGAATTGTTCATACGTTGCCTTAGCGCGATATTCGTTATCAAGAGAGCTTCATTGAGAGCATGAATCTCGGATTGCTTGAGAATTGCCATAGTTCACTCCCTAAATCAAAACAACGCAATGATTCCTGTTCCTACGGGCAATAATAAAAAGTGCAAAAAAGACTGCATAGGAGTCAGACGTTTGTGCAAGCTGGAAGTCAAGTCTGCTGTGCGATGTAAATGGAGCTGGCAGCCTGCGCAAATGGAAAAACTCGAACCCACGGAAGAGCAGGCCAGAGAGGAGAGACGGACGCGAATCTATCCACTGTCTGTGGATTCTGTCCTGCCTAGAACGGTGTTCCGAGTTGCACATTTCGGCTAACTTTCGGATTTTCATTTTCATGCGACTTCGAATGTTCAGAGAAAATTTGGAAACAATGTGTTAGGTGGAGTTTCGCCAAACGGACATTCTGCAGCAATTGCACAAAAAGCTCTACCGATTAGCAGTGAATCGCTCAGTTCAGACAGAAATCCTCACCGGGCTTTCGAGAGTTGGCGCTTGCAATAGCGTTCGACTCGATTGAGGCACCATGCGAGTTCTCGGATTCAGGGATTGCTCCGGCAGATTCATTGCCAATCTCTGGAAGTGGCAAGACAGCACTACCTCCCGAGGTTTTCTCGCCGTCTACAGTAGCCAGAACAGCCATGGGAAGGCCGTCTGCTAGGATCAACGAGCCGCTGTCACCAGGAGTGAGTCGGAGCTGACCGTATCCTTTACTTAGGTTAAGCGTAGTTTGTTGTTTCGGAATGATTGCATATATGAACTTTTCCAAGCCTCCTTCTGTCCAATGATAGGTTGCCGCACCGACTCGACTTCGCTCCTCATCTGACCATCGGTCTGTGGTCGTTCCCCAACCGAGTCCGACGAATCCCATGAGGGGAATTGCGCTGAATGAAGAAACCTGTCCGCCGTTCCAAGAATAGTTCGTGACCAGATTGAATTCCTTGAACCTTTGCACTGCTTGGTTGTTCTCCGTGACAATGCCATGGGTGTATTGTTTCCAGAGCTCTGAAATTTGCGGAACGACTGTCAGCAGTTGATTGTCCAGATTTGAGTTCCCTTCAACTGTGAGCAAGTGTGCATACTCTTCAAACCCTGAGCTAGTTAGAATTGCCCTCATTTTGTCTACTTGTTCACATAATGCTTGACGATGTTCATCAGTGCTCGTAACACATGCATCAATTTTTTCTCGTGCAAAACGAGCAAATCCGGTTTTATCTTTCAGAGTCGTATAAGTTCTGTAGGAGTCGAGCCATTTCTTTCGGAATTCTCCCATTGAGATGCTCTGGCCGTTGCTAATGATATTAGCGTTCGGATACGTAATGCTCGACTCATCAAAGGCGCGTGCTTTTTTAAGCATAGCTTTAGCTAGGTTTTTTTGCTCAGCTGATAGTTGCGCTGGAAGTTTGAGCGTTAGCAGCGCGAGGTCGTGATAGAGAAAGCAAGAGACTTGATTGTTTCCTTTGATTGGTTCATGGAATTTGCTCCAACCAGGGCCAGTACTAAAGCTATTTAGGCATATATCACGGCCGTTGTCGCTGCGGGAAAAGTCTACTTCTTCGGCTCTGAACGCATTTAGTAATTCCCGCTGCAACTCAACCGGCAGTTCGCCACTTTTTTTTCTCAACTTTTCAAACTGCTCGAGTCGCTCAAACTCAACAGATATCTCCTGGTAACCAGTGGCAAAGTCCACATAAAATCTGAGCCCGTACTTGCTATCTCGCGCAATATCGAGGCAATGGTTTGCCGTCCAAATGGTCGCGCTGTCACTTTCGGAACTACCTGGTTCTAGGAAGAAGGAGCATTTTTTCCGATGTGTCGGGTTGCCCAGGATATCATCTTTTCGGAATTCAATAACTAACTCACCACCGGCAGCATCTTTCTCGCGAATCAATTGTTCCGCTGTTGCAGGCTTTAAATCCCGAATATAAATTTCGCTTTGAATCCGAGAGCATGACAAATCCTGTTTGGTTACAGCTGAACAACCAGTAAGAACCAACAGTAGAGCCATCATTCCCGACCAGCAAGCAGAGTCATTCATCAATCACCCCTTTGACAATTGAGTCGGTCGGATATGTTCGCCGGTCCCTGAAGGATTATCCGCATCTTCCTTGTTTCGTTGAACAAATTGTGGTGATTAGAATCTTCAATTCAAATTTGATGGATGGCTGTGTCACAGTGATTGGTTTACTTCCATGGTAAGACACCAAAATATTAAAACTAATCTTAACTCCTCATGAAAGACTATTTCGTCGCCGAACGCCTCAAAGTGCCTCGAGGAGAAGGTGATGCTGCAAGTGTATTGGGTAACCATTGCTATGTTGAGCTTGGTGGCTGGATGTGGCCAGCAGGAGAGTCGGTACGGCTCGTACTCTGGAGGCTCGGGCGAATCGCGGGCTCCGAAGCTAGAGAAACAGCAGCCCATTGATACAACTTCCCCAATTGCCTTCGATCTTTCGAGTGGACATGCTTCCTTCGGCGCGACGGGCTCTCAGCTATTGGGTGTGTGTTCTGAGTCATCAGTAAGGTCGGTGAAGCTGCTTGGCGATGTGCTCGATGACCAAGAGACTTCATGTGTTCGGGGTCGTTTTGCTTTTAGTGAGTTAAAATTGAGCCCGGGAG